>JBMFPM010000009.1:0-15443 GCA_049969135.1 Anaerolineae bacterium | reverse complement strand
GCTGATGTTAGGACATGAGTTGGGACATTGCCTCCAGATGATGTTTGAAAAAGGTTTGTAGTAAGCGCTTTAGCGCTTGAGAGGCGCACTAAAGTGCGCACTACAAACCCCTGGAGCCTGGGGATGGCGAGGTTCACCTAAGTGTCCCAACTCATGTCTGAACTTCAACAACGGTGATTGACAGTCCGGGTACATCCGCCTATGATCAATTGTCTATCAATGCTATTTAGCAAAGGCTGTAGAGAAGAGTCGTGATGACTATTGGAGCGCGTTGGGCTGAATTGTGGGATCCCGACGATCCATTGGACAGTTTGTGGCGCCTATTTGCGTCACCCCACTTGACCATGCTCCTTCTGACATGCCTGGCGGTGCTCATTGGCTTTGGCATCATTCTGCCGCAGAGGCCCACAGAAGCGCTTACAGATCAAGCAGCCAACAATTTATGGCTAGCTTCATTACGTGAGCGCTACCATAGTCTCGTTGATTGGTTAGCCCGCCTCAAACTATTGGATATCTATCGCTCTCTGTGGCTACGCGGGCTGCTTGGCTTGCTAGCATTTAACCTACTCCTGGCAGCACTAGATTTGATTCATCCCCGTCATGTATGGCATGCTGGCACTGAGCACGAACTCCTCGTCCACGATCCAGCGCTAGTCGAGTCCCCCAAACAATTGCTTGACCGTGTACAACAGGTCCTACGCGGTCAAGGTTACCGCTTCCTAATAGGGGAAGGCAATGGGTTAGCCTGTGTGGATCATTCCTGGGCTTTTCCATTGCTGGTATATGTGGGGCTCCTATTGGTCATAGCTGGATTAGCGGTTAGTGAACGCAGTGCGTGGTGGGAAAATAATGTAGCTCTGCAACCTGGACAGGTTCGCCCCCTTGGACATGGGACAAATTTAGCAGTCTGTGCTGACAAGATTGAAACATATGGCGGGGCTCCCAATAGCGGGCGCGCCGAGTTGACTCTCTTGCGGGGAGATAGCAGGACAGCACAGAGGACACTACATACCTCCGCTCCCTCTGTTTATGACGGTTTGCTGTTTTACCTGACATCCACCGAGCCAGTACTGCTGATCCAGGTTCAAGATGCCAGCGGACGGAACCTCCCGCTGCGAACTCCCGAAACTGGGGGGACGCAATTCATGGAGGTAGTTTTGCATTTTCGCGAGGCAGAGACCCCGCGCTATATCGTTGTACTGGATTTGCTACCAGGCAGCCAACTCAGCCGACAATTCCAGCAAAGCGGACTTGAGCGCTATGTCCTCGTGCCTGCTCGCGACCTATCTCTGCGCTTGCGTTACAATCCTTCCCACTCCGGAGAAGTACCGCCTACCTTCCAGGTTGAGGCATTTCGAGGCACAGAGGCATTGCCTTTCTACCAGCATCAATTTCACGCCGCAGAAACTATTGAGATTGCCGGAGACCGCTATTTCTTCCAGCCCCAACGCTATGCAGTGATCAAGTTCGGCCAAGATTATGGGCTGGCATTGATTCTCCCTGGCATGGTTTTGACGCTGGCAGGCATTATTCTCAGTGTTAGGTACCCTCTGAGGCGTGTATACCTAGCTATTCAGCCAATTAGCGGTGCGATGAAAATTGTGCTCACCGCCAACGCTTCGGCAACAGAAAGTCCCTTGTGGTTTGAGAGACTCTTGCAGGACATTGTGACGGCGGCGGAAAACGCATCGCAAAATAACAAACGCCCGCTTACTATGGACAAGAAAGCATGATGTCCACTCTGACTCCTACACACTTTCTTATCATCGCGGTCCTCTTCCTGATCACAAATACGGTTGTTCACTTGCTAGGGGCTCGCTCTCGTAGCATATCGCCGGGCAAAAACTGGCAGCTTTTGTCGCGATCCGTGGCAGGCATAGCCTTGCTGTGCATTGCCATCGGGCTTGCTCTCTCATCAGCAACGGAAGGCGATTGGCCATTCCAAAGGGCATCCGAAATCATCATCGCTTCAGCAGCAGCGGCAATACTGTGTCACTGCCTGCATCCATACAGCGGTGCGTGGAAACGGGAATCCTTGTTCTATCTAGGTGCTGCGGTTCTGGTAATGTGGGGGATTGCGCGGTGGCCTACAGCAGAGGCAATATCTGCCGTTCAAACTGAGCCTCGGTTTTGGCTCTTCGTTTCGCACCTGATCCTAGCATTGGCCTGTGGCGCCTTTATCCACGCCGGCACTACCAATTTGGCCTGCCTATTGACCGAGAAAATATCTCATCGCATTTGCGCTGAAAAAAGCAGCAATGACGCTGTGTCGCTTGGGTTTCCTCTCCTGAGTGCATTCTTGCTGCTCACAGTTATAGCCGGACTATATACTCGGGGCGTCTATTGGAATTGGGGCACAGCAGACTCCTTGCAATTGTTGGCTTGGTTCTTTTACGCTATCATATGGTACGCTTGGGTTGTGCAAGGTTGGCGTGGACGCCGTATTTGGGTGCTGACAATACTGGGCATGGTTTTGATCCTACTGGTGCTCCATGCAATCTGATAGTGAGCAGCGAGGGTTCTGTCTTGCAAAACGGATGGGAAGCAAAACAAGCACCTCTGATGACGCAGGCCCTCTGGGGCTCCGTCTATACCATTGGCGCCTCATTGGTCACTCTAACGCTGGGGTTCCTCCGCTCGGTGCTCTTAGCACGGTTGCTTTCACCGGAGCATTTTGGCGTGGTTGCCCTGGCTCTTTTTTATATCGGACTGGCGGCACAACTGCGGGGGCTGGGGCTGGATATGGCCGTCATCCACCGTCAAGAGGCGGATGAGCCTTTTCTGCGCACCTATTTTTCCCTACGGCTAGGGCTGGATGTTCTAGCCTTTGGCTTTCTGCTGATGCTAACTCCTCTCCTGCAAAAGGCATATCCCCAAATGGCCAGCCTGGGCGCCACCTTAGCGGTGCTTATTTTTGTCTACTTCCTGTCCAACCTGAGCCAAGTGCAAGAGACGCTTATGCGCAAGAATCTGGCATTCCGCCAACTGGCTGCCACCGACGTGACTGCCTCTGTGACGATGACAGTTGTGGCACCCCTTCTGGCCAAGGCGGGATGGGGAGTATGGGCACTTGTGGCTGAGCAATTTTCCGGCATTGGCATGCGCTTTCTCCTGACCTGGGGGCCGTTCCGTCAGTGGAAACCACGATTGGGATGGAAGGAGCAAACGATCCGTTGGTTATGGGAGTATGGCAAGCCCACTTGGGTGGCTTCCAATCTGAGTTACCTCCTGGACCGCTTTGATGACTTTTGGATCGGCACTGCCCTGGGAAAAGTCCCCTTGGGACTGTATTCCCGAGCCTACGAGTTTGCCCACTACCCCCGCCGAGTCCTGGCGAATCCCCTAGTGACCGTCTTCACACCGGTCTTTGCACGCCTGCAAAATGACCGGCTACGGCTTTCACAGGCTTTCTTTCGCTCGACCTACGTGATCTTACGCAGCGGCTTTCTGGTGGCTGGGGCTTTTGGGCTGGTGATGCCCGAATTCATCCACTATGTGATCGGGGACAAGTGGCTTCCAATGCTGGGGACTTTTCGGCTGATGCTGGTCTATACGGCGCTGGACCCCTTGGTGATGTTGATGGGCAATATGATGCTCGCTGTAGGGCATCCGCAGGCGCTTCGTCAATCCACAATAGTGCAGACACTCTTCTTCGTCCCCGCTGTCATCCTGGGGGCTTGGCTCTGGGGCATCAATGGTGTGGCGTTGGCAGCCGATGGAATGCTCTTGATCGGGGCTGTCTGGCTCTACCGCCCCCTGCGGGAGGTGGTGGACTTTGATCTCACGCGGCTGGTGTTGTGGCCTGCACTGGCGCTGGCTGCAGCTTTGGGTAGCGGGTTCCTGGCGGAAACGCTCGCTAGCGGAATGCCTTTAGGAGCGCTTTTTCTCAAACTGGGAGGGTTCCTCCTTCTGTTCGGAGCCCTCCTACTGGCTCTGGAGCGCGAGGACATGCTTATGGGAGTCCAGTGGTTGCGGGAGGCAGCATGGCGGAGAGGGTAAGGGTCATTTATTCCCTCGGGAGCAAATTTGCAGGCAGCGGTATCGGCACCACCGCTTACCATGCCGTGCGTGGTCTGCACCGCCACGAGATGTTGGAGCGGCTCCTTTGTGGGTCTTATCAGCCCACCGAAATCCCCCGCGAGAAAATCCGCTCCTTGGGCTTGCCTGATCGGGCTTTGCGCAAGTTGGCCAGTCTAGAGCCGTCCGGATGGCTGTGGTATCTGCAGGCCATTCTCTTTGATTCTTGGGCTTCCCGGCACCTGGTAGCCGCTGATGTTTTTCACGTCTGGGGAAACTATGGGCTGCACAGTCTGCGGCAAGCAAGAGCAATGGGAATGATAACGATAGTAGAGCGGGCTAGTACGCATCCTAGCTACCAGGCCCAGTTGCTACAAGAGGAGTTTAACCACTGGAATTTGTCCTTTAGCTGCCCTCACGCTATAATCAAGAGAGGGCTGGCCGAAATGGCGCTGGCTGACTATATCCTCATTCCCTCAGAATTTGTGCAGCAGAGTTTTCTGGATCACGGCTTTCCAGAGGATAAATTGCTCCTTATTCCCTTCGGCGTGGATATTGCTCAGTTTCGCCCTTGTGAGAAAGGGGCATCCCATCCCTTCCGCGCCCTCTTTGTGGGCCAGGTAGGGATCCGCAAGGGTGTGCCCTATCTTCTGGAAGCCTGGCAACAACTCGGCTGGCAGGATGCGGAACTGTGGCTGGTGGGGCGGGTGTTGTCGGAGTGCCGACCAATCCTGCAGCGCTATCAGGGTTTGCCTGGCTTGCGTTTGATTGGGCATCTGGACGACCCGGTGGAGGCGTATCGCCAAGCCAGTGTGTTTGTTTTCCCCACCATTGAGGAAGGAAGTGCCCTAGTGACCTATGAAGCACTGGCTTGCGGCTTGCCAGTGGTGACCACACCCAACGCCGGCTCAGTGGTTCGCGATGGGGTAGAGGGGTTCATCATTCCCATCCGGGATGTGGAGGCACTAGCCAACGCGTTGGGGCGACTGCGCACAGACGAACGTTGGCGGCTGGAAATGGGGAGGGCCGCGCGGAAGCGGGCGGAAGAGTTTACGTGGGAAAAGTACGGAGACAGGTTTGCTAATACCCTCCAAGAAGAAGCTAATCAGCAAAGAGGATCGCGATGAAGGAGTTCCAGCACTGATGCGTTTCTCATTGATTATTCCCACTTACAACCGCCAAGCCTTGCTGCGCCGCTGCCTGACTGCTGCGATAACACAACACTACTCGGATTACGAGGTCATCGTTGTGGACGATGGTTCTACGGATAATACGAAAGAGGTGGTGCGGGACGAGTTCCCGCAGGTATACTATATCCGCCAAGAATCCAACCGAGGCCCAGCTGCAGCACGCAACCGAGGGATAGCCGCGGCAACAGGTGAAATCATCGCTTTCACCGATGACGATTGCCTTGTCCCGGCAGATTTTCTTGTTCGCCTGGCAGAGGGCTATCAGCAGTATCCTGAAGTAGCAGGTGTGGGGGGCTATCTCGAAGCTCCGGAGGATGTGCTGCAACAGAATATTTTCGCCCGATTTGAAGCATATGTAACCCATTGTGTCTACCATGCGGGCACTGAACCCTACGTGGGTGGATTTGAATGTCCAGCAGGGGGGACCAATTCTATGTCCTACCGTCGGGAGGTACTCCTAGAAGTAGGGGGATTTGATGAGACCTTTCCCTATGCCGCAGGCGAAGATGCCGACCTCAAGTGGCGCGTAGCTGAACAGGGCTACCGGCTGCTCTATGTGCCGGTGAAGGTAGCGCACCTCCAACCTTACCATTTCCGTTCTTTCTGGCGGCAGCACCGCCAGCGCGGACGCGGAGCTGTCCACTTTGAGCGCAAATACTATGGGCGGCCGCCTTCACTAGCACGGCTGGCTCTGCGCCTTGCCGCCCGCTGGGCCCGCTGGCTGCCGAATATACTTCGGCTTGGCTCTATCCTGGCCACAGTAAAACTGCTGTCAGAACTGGCCGATTGGCTAGGGCAGTGGGAAGAAGTAACAAGGAGTCACTTAAGGTGGAATGGATTTTGGATGTAGGATGTGGCTGCGCAAAATACCCCGGCGCCATCGGTGTGGACGTGAACCGCCTAACCAATGCAGATGTCATTGCTGACTTGAACCGATATCCTTGGCCCTTTGCAGAGAATGTTTTTGACCGCATTCTTTGCCGGCATATTGTAGAGCATGTAACCGATTTTATCGGCTTTATGGAGGAAATCCATCGCATTGCCCGACCTGGAGCCTTGGTTGAGATTATCACTCCTCACTTTTCCAACCGCTATAGTTTCACCGATCCGACGCATGTCCGCCATCTAGGATGGCGCTCCTTTGAATATTTTACTGGTGGAAGGACGATCTCATCACCCCATCTTGTCCAGCGGTTGCTGGAGACCCAGCACCCCATACCCGGGTTCTACACATCGGTCAGATTTCGACTTCTCTCTCGTCACCTCTGCTTTGGGCGCCCCTTTCGCTGGATAGGCATCCAATGGCTGGCTAATCGTTTCCCTGATTTCTATGAACTCTACCTGGCTTTCATTTTCCCAGCCAGGGATCTCTATATCACATTGGAAGTGGTCAAATAAGAATGCGAGTAGTGGCGATCGGCCGTACATATATACTGGAGGCGAACCGAGCAAAATGGGCCTTTCTCCCGTCCGACATCGATCTTGCTTTGCTTACTCCACCAGCAGTGCATCATCCCCTAAAAGTATATGAGGTTGAACCCTCTACCCGCTGGCCTCATTTTCTTGTGCCTGCCTGGGGCACGGGTCGCCTTTCCGGTTTTGCTTTTCATCCATGGAGGCTGTGGTTTGCCCTCCGACGCCTGGAACCAGATTTGATCCAGGTAGATGAGGAGCCTCTTTCGCTAGCACTCTGGGAAGTATTGCTGCTCAAACGTCGCTTGAAATGTCCAGTGATCTTTTTCTCCTGGGAGAATTTGCCGCTCAGACCTCGCTGGCCCTTTGCCCTAGTTCGCCGCTTCAACCTGCAAAGGGCTGACGGCGCTATAGCAGGTACTGGCGAAGCAGCCCAGCGACTGCGAGAGGCAGGTTTTGTCGGTCCTATGGCTACGATCCCGCAATTGGGTGTGGATCCGGAAGTATTTCAACCCTCCCGCAATGAAGCCCTGCGCCAGCGATTGGGCTTGAAAAGTTTCACCATTGGGTACGCGGGCCGTATCATCCCGGAAAAGGGCTTGTGGGTTCTATTGGACGCCTTGAGAGTTTTGGATGGCGACTGGCAATGCCTGATAATAGGGGAGGGACCCATCCGTACGGAGTGGCTAAAACGAGCCAAAGATGTGGGGCTGGGCCAACGAATGGTCTGGATACCAACAGTCCCCCACACAGCAATGCCCCATTATATCAACACAATAGATGTCCTGGTACTTCCCTCGCTGACAACCCCGCGCTGGAAAGAACAGTTCGGTCATGTTCTGATCGAAGCAATGGCCTGTCAGGTGCCGGTCATTGGTTCCGATTCGGGAGCAATTCCTGAGGTCATTGGAGATGCTGGGATCATTGTGCCAGAAGGAGACCACGATGCTCTGGCTCGGGCTATTGAGCACTTGTACACTTGTGAGGCCAAGAGGACTGCTCTTGGGCACAAGGGCAGAGAACGGGTTTTAGCCCACTTCACCAATCAGCAAATCGCTCAAAAAACATGGCTTTTCTGGCAGGAGATACTCAATGCGCGTGGTACTGTTCGCTGATAGCCCAAGAGAAAACTGGCCTAGCATGGACCGCTATGCCCATTCGCTCTTCAGCGCATTGCAACGACTTGCTCCTGAGCACGAATTCCGCCTGCTAGTTCCTCCTGACCCGCCGATAGGTTTGCGCAGGCGCTTGTTCCTGCTGTGGCGGATGACCTGGTATCCCCTTTGGGCACAGCGTTTCTCCGCTGAGGTGTACCACATTTTGGACCATTCTTATGGGCACCTTCTCTGGGGATTAGATGGGAATCGGACAGTAGTAACGGTGCATGATGTAGCACCCTTCTACTTCCACAGGCATTGCCTACACCTAAGCTATCTAGCCTGGCGGTTAGCTTGGAAAGGGGTCCAAAAGGCGCACTGGTGGATCACTGTTTCGCATTTCACTAGGCAGGAGGCGCTAAAATTTGTGAGTGATGCCCCTATAGAAGTGTTTTCCATACCCGAAGGAGTGGACCCTCATTTTCATCCTCTGCCTAAGGGCCAAACCATTGAATGGCGGAAGAGACTGGGGGTAGGCGTGGAAAAAGTAATCCTCCATGTCGGACACTGTCAGCCACGGAAGAACCTGGAGAGGCTCCTAACTGCCCTAGCATCGCTGAGCAAACAAGGAGTTGATTTTCATTTCATTCAGGTGGGAGGCGTTTTTACACCTGCTCAGCGCCACTTGCTTGAAAGCTCAGGTATAGAGCATCGCGTCCGGCAAATGAGCCGTGTGGCTGAGGAAGCCCTAGTCGAGCTGTATAACATGGCTGATGTTTTCGTACTACCTTCGCTTTATGAGGGGTTTGGCCTGCCGGTTCTGGAGGCAATGGCTTGTGGTACACCAGTCATAGCCGCAAATGCTGCTTCGCTTCCTGAAGTAGTCGGAGATGCTGGGTTGCTTGTTAATCCCTATTCCTCTGAAGCCTTGGCCGAAGGCATTCTAAGAGTGTTGATCGATCCATCTCTGGCAGATAGGCTGCGGGAACGAGGCTTACAACGAGCCCGGGACTTTACCTGGGAGCGAGCTGCGCGTGAGACGCTAGGGGTGTACCAAAAAGTTGCGTGAGGACTTGGACTACTATGTGTGGAATCGTTGGCACCTATCTCCGTAAGGGTCAGGTTGATCTGGCAATAGTGCGGCAAATGAACGCTGCGCTGGTGCACCGTGGCCCCGATGGCGAGGGATATTTCTTAGATGGCAGCATCGGATTGGGCATGCGTCGCTTAGCCATCATAGACCTCCAAACTGGCGATCAACCTATATTCAATGAAGACCAAAGCGTTGTCGTGATCTTCAATGGCGAGATATACAACTATCAAACGTTGCGTGCCCAACTCCAAGCAAAGGGGCATACTTTCCGCACTCAGAGCGATACCGAAGTCTTGGTACACGGCTATGAGGAATGGGGTGACGACCTGCCGCACCATCTCAATGGCATGTTCGCCTTTGCCTTGTGGGATGCGCGGCGTCAGCGACTGTTCCTCGCTCGAGACCATCTGGGCATCAAGCCATTATATTATGTTGAATTACCAGGTGGTGGGATCGCCTTTGCGTCGGAACTCAAAGCACTATATCCACTGCAAAGCTGGAGTCGTGAACTGGACCCCGTGGCCTTGGACTGGTTCCTGGCTACACGCTACATCCCTGCTCCGCGCAGCATCTACCGCCATGTGCGAAAGCTTCCCCCTGCGCACTATCTGACCCTAGGAACTGATGAGCCCTTGTGTTTGCAAAGATACTGGGATGTCTCCTTCGCTCCACAGCGGATACGCACTTGGCCACAGTATCTTGCCGAACTGCAAGAGCGCTTGTCTCGCGCTGTCCGCCATCAGATGATCTCAGATGTGCCACTAGGCGCGTTCCTCTCCGGTGGCATAGATTCCTCTATTGTCGTCAGTCTGATGGCACAAGAGTCCACGACACCAGTGCGCACCTTCTCGGTGGTCTTCCCAGGCTGGCCCGGATTAGACGAGTCACCTTACGCCCAGCTTGTAGCCAACCGCTTCCAGACCACCCACACTGAGATCGCGGTAGAAACGGATGTAGCTCATGAATGGCCTTTGCTGGCCCGCTCCTTGGATGAACCCTTTGCCGACCCTGCTACATTCCCCACTTGGCTGATGGCAAGGGAGACGCGCCGCCACATTACTGTTGTGCTCACCGGCGAAGGCGCGGATGAACTGTTTGCTGGCTACAACTGGTATGGTTGGCCTAAACCATGGCCGATGCCAATCCCTTTGCGCAAGTCCCTCCGTCGTTTGGCGCAATCGCTCTTGGCTGGCCGTCGAGGTCGTCATTATGCTACAGCTCGCCTGTCTCCCGATTTTGCTACCTTTTATGCCCAGAGCATCCTTTCCAGTGTTACTCAAGCTGAGGAACGCGTTCGCCTCTATCGCCCAGAGTGGCTTCAGCATCTAGAAGGCCTCGTTCCTGAAATTGACCTGGCTCCTCTATTCGCGGCTACCGATAGTCGCTCTTGGCAGAGTCGCATCCAGGAATTGGACCTCAAGGTCTGGCTGGAAGGAGACCCATTGGTAAAAGCAGATAGGGCGACTATGCTGGCTTCTTTGGAGGCACGAGTGCCTTTCCTTGATGTAGAGGTAGTAGAATGGGCGGCACAGATACCGCCATTCTTGCACCGCCGTGAAGGGGTCAGCAAAGCCCTGCTACGCGCTGCTTTCGAGGCCCAAATTCCGCAGGTGATTCAGCAGCGTCCTAAACATGCCTTTGACGTGCCGATTGCCGCCTGGCTACGCGGGCCTTTGCGCCCTCACCTGGCAGAAGCCCTTTCTGAAGCAAGCCCAATATGGCAACTATTGCAGCCTGAGCCTATACGCCGCATGGCTCAGCTCCACTGGCAAGGGAGAAGGGATTTTGCTCGTGAACTATGGGCTATTTTGCATCTCGCCATGTGGTGGAATGCCTATGGCCCATAGCATATTTTTCCTTGACCATGCCCTTGCTCTTGGCGGCGCTGAGCATAGCCTCTTGCTCATCCTCAAATACCTCGACCGTGCTCAGTGGCTGCCGCACCTAGTCTGCGCTGGAGGCCCGCTAGCAGAGGAAGCGCTCCGGCTAGGTATCCCGGTCCACATCCAACCAATGCCCAGGTTACGTCGCTCTCCTCGTTGTCTATTGGATTGGCTAAGAGGGGCCAAAGCCATAGCCCAACTGGCTCGCCAATCGGATGCCGCACTGCTCTATGCCAATACCGTGCGCGCTGCATTCTACGGCGCTATGGCTGCTCAATGGGCTAGGCAGCCTTTTATCTGGCATATGCGCGACTTTTGGCTGGGGGAATCCCGCCCTCGCTATCCCTGGATGGATACTCTAGGCAAAGCGCTGCTTTGTGCTGTGGCACATCACGTGGTTGCTAACTCCCAGGCCGTAGCCAGACAATTGCCCTGTCGCCACCAAGTCGTGGTAAACTACAATGGTATTGAGTTGCAGCGTTTTCATCCCACTATGGATGGCCAACTCTTCAGAGAAGACTATCACATCCCTGCCCAGGCACCACTGGTTGGCATGATAGGGCGTCTGCGCCCTTGGAAAGGGCAAGACCATTTTTTGCGCATGGCAGCTCGGGTGCGAACCAGGGTAGCTGAGACTTGGTTTGTCATCGTGGGCGGTGCGATCTTTGACCCGAACGATCAGTACCTGCAGCAACTGCGCACGCTGGCGACGAACTTGGGAATCGCTGAACGGGTTGTCTTCACGGGCCATTTGGCTGATGTCCGTCCTGCCTTGGCAGCCATGGATGTTTTTGTCCACCCTGGAGACCCTGAACCCTTTGGCCTTGTGAACATCGAAGCAATGGCTATGGGCAAGCCGGTGGTGGCCTTTGCCCATGGAGCCTTGCCCGAGATTGTGCTTGATCGAGACACAGGGTTGTTGGTCCCTCCCGAGGATGAAGCTGCGCTAGCAGAGGCAGTGATCACGCTGCTACAAGATCGGGCCTTGCGGAAAAGAATGGGGGAGGCAGGGCGAGCTCGAGTTGAAGCTCAATTCACCGCACAACGGATGGTGGAAACAGTGGAGAAGGTCCTGGAGGAAGCACTGCGGTGATCACCTACGCCTTGGACGCGCGTACCGCCACGGAACACTTCCCAGGCATCGGGCGGTATGTCATCAATCTGGTACGGGAGATGTCATCTTCCCTTCGACGAGGGGAGCGGTTGTTCCTGCTTTACCATCCTTCTTCATCCTCGCGAGCCAGTTTCGGGGAAATAACGGGAGAAAGCATCCAGTTACTCTCTGTGCCTTACTCCTGCTTTTCTCCGCAACAGCAATGGGGCATCCCGCGCGTCCTGCGTCAGGTTGGCGCAGACGTGTACCATAGCACTTATTACCTAATGCCCTACCGCCCTGGTGTTCCCACCCTACTTACAGTCTATGACCTGATACCCCTCCTGTTTCCAGAGCACGTCTCTCTGCAGGCACGCCTTTTCTTCCGCTGGGCGACTGCACTGGCCCTGCGAGCAGCTAACCATATCCTCGCAATCTCAGAAACCACCCGCCACGATTTGCTGTCCATTTTCCGCATTCCAGTGCACAAGGTCACTGCAGTTCCTCTAGCTGCCGATCCCAGCTTTTATCCCCGGCCCGCGCCTGAAATTGAGGCGGTGCGCAGTCAATACCACCTCCCGGACCATTACGTCCTTTACGTGGGCATCAACAAACCACACAAGAATCTGGTGCGTCTGATAGAGGCATGGGCACGATTGCAGCCACAACCATTGCCGCTCGTGATTGCTGGTGTTTGGGACCCACGCTACCCAGAACTCCGACAGCGTGCCCAATCCCTAGGCCTGGCACAGAAGACCATCTGGCTAGGGTCTGTGCCAGAAGCGGATCTGCCTGCACTTTACAGCGGCGCTACCGTCTTTGTCTTCCCTAGCCTCTACGAAGGCTTCGGCCTGCCTGTGCTCGAAGCAATGGCCTGCGGCACACCTGTTGTCTGCTCTCATACATCGAGCCTGCGTGAGATAGGGGAAGGGGCAGTTTGTTTCTTTGACCCTACCCAAGTGGAGGACATCTGCACTGCCTTGCGTCAAATTTTAGCAGAGCCAGCGTTGCGGGCGGATTTGCGCGAACGGGGGCTGGCTCGTGCAGCGCAATTCTCCTGGCGACAGACAGCACAAAGGACTCTAATACTTTATGCAAAGCTCAGTGGAGAAACCAACAAGTTCTGATTTTTGTTGTATAATTGTGTTTCCAATCCGAAGGATATGAATCGCCCAGATGAAAGCACAAGGCGCAATATCGAACTACTAACCAAATAACCAAACCCTTTCGGCTTGTCTGTGCTTTAATAGGAGTACCATAGGCAGTATCAATGATGGATTCTAAGACAGCTTCGCGTTTCCTTACAGGTTTGTGGGGAACTATAAAGCGATACTGGTTCTCGTTATTCTGCGGAGGCGCAGGTTTTCTTATCCATGCAGGGACAGCGTTGCTCAGGATCAACACTTTCTTCCCCTATCCAAAACTGCTAGACTTTGCCGGTTTCTACGCCGCTGCCTGGGCAATCCGACAGGGGCAATCTCCCTACAGTGTGTCCGTTGATTGGCTACGCGCTCTGCAGCTCGCACAGGACATCCCCTTCCTCCCACCGCTTATCTACAACCCACCTTTCTGGCCATGGCTGCTGCAACCCCTGACCTTGTTCAATTTCCCTACCGCCGTATCAGTCTGGGTGCTGCTCAATCTTGCCCTCCTTGCTTGGGCAACCCTTGCCCTAAGCCAAATCATGGGATGGCGGGGATGGAAGAAACGATTGTTTCTCTTCGTCCTCGTGTTGACTTTTGGTCCCGTGTTCCTGGATCTCACTCTGGGACAGACCAGCATCGTGCTCCTCGTAGCCTCGCTGGTTGTCGGACGGTCTTTAGGCAGCCAAAGAAGAGCAGCATCGTTTGTAGCAGCAGTTGCCAATGGCTTCGCCGCAGGAGCCAAGTTCTTTCCTCTAGCCTGGCTTGCGATTTTCCCTTTTCTCCGCCGCTGGCGGGAGACTGTGCTGACGGTGGTAGTGGTTGCAGGCATCTTCACTTTGGGTTTCCTTGCCACTCCCGCAGGCAGTCGAGAGTATGCACAACACTTTATGGAGCGCCTCTCTACCTCTTCCGAAGTTCCTAGCCTGGACGATCAGTCCCTGATCGCCTGGTTAGACCGCTTGGGGCGCCCGCTGACTTTTGAAGTCCCAGGGTTGAACCCTGAGCAGCGAAAGACGGTCGTATGGGCACCACCATGGGCCCTGGAAACCGGAACGATTCGCCTGACAGGGTACATCCTGCTAGCGCTGCTAGTACTTCCATACCTGCTCTTTCTAATTCGAGCCATTCCAGAGCAGCCCGAGGCATCTTTTTATCTATGGGTACTATACTGCTTGTTGGCTTTGCTACACATGGAACGCTATAATCATGTTCTCCTGCTACCGGCGATGGCTTGGTTATGGAGACAAGGGGGTGGGAAGCGCAATATTGTTGTCATTGCTTATACTCTGGTAGGCTTCTCCCGATTAACCCATCTATGGGTAATGCTTTTGCCTGCTCCCTGGGGACCGCTTGCATCCAGTTTTGGCCTCTACGCAGTATGTCTTTTGAGCGCAGCCATGCTCTTTTCGTTTCGCACCCAAACCTAGACTATTACGAGGAGAAGGATACTACTTTGAAGATTCTATACATTTACAAGGACTATTACCCTGTAGTGGGGGGCATAGAAAATCACATTCGGATGCTGGCCGAGGCATTGGCGCAGCAAGGGCACCAAGTTCAGGTATTGGTCACACATCCCACAGCCCGCACGCATGTTGAAGAAATCAACGGAGTACAAGTTATTAAAGCAGGGCGTTTGGCAACGATCTCATCTGCACCGATCAGCCTGAGCCTCTTCGCCTGGGCACACCGCCTGGAAGCGGACATTGCTCATCTACATTTCCCTTATCCCATAGGCGAACTGGCGTACTTGCTGGCTGGACGCAGCCGCAAAATGGTCATCACTTACCATAGCGACATTGTGCGACAAAAATATCTTCTGCAAGTCTACAAACCCTTCCTCTACCGCCTGTTGGCACGAGCAGACAAGATCACCGTTTCCAGCCCCAACTATATCCAAAGCTCACCGTACTTGCGCCCCCTGGCTGACAAGTGCGTGGTCATTCCACACGGTACTGACCTTCAGCGTTTTGCCGAGACAGAAGCGGTGAGACAACGCGCCAAGGAGATTCGAGAGCGCTATGCTACCCCGTTAATCCTCTTCGTGGGCCTGTTACGTTACTACAAAGGGCTTTCCTTCCTCATTGAAGCAATGCCAGCCCTCGCAGCCACATTGCTCGTTGTTGGCCAAGGGCCAGAGGGCAAGAAATGGCAAGCTCTGAGCCAGCAACTCGGGCTGGGAGAAAAGGTAGTCTTCCTGGGTCGGGTCAGTGATGAAGAACTGGTCGCACTCTATCATGCCTGCGATGTGTTCGTGCTACCAGCCATCCACCGCAGTGAGTCCTGGGGTGCAGTACAGGTCGAAGCCATGGCTTGTGGCAAACCAGTAATATCGACTGAACTAGGAACAGGCACTTCTTTCGTCAATGTGCAGGGGCAAACGGGTTTCGTCGTGCCTCCAAAGGACTCGGCAGCATTGGCAGAAGCTATTAATACGCTATTGCAAAATGAACCGCTACGCAAGGAAATGGGCCAACGCGCCCGGCAGCGCGCTTTTAGCGAATTTTCCCTA
>JBMFPM010000008.1:0-16044 GCA_049969135.1 Anaerolineae bacterium | reverse complement strand
GTATGGGGCGAGAAGAAGATGTACGGCAAGAGCTATATGGGCATCATCCGCAGCCACTTTGTCCTTGACGAGCAGGGGCGCATTGTGGATGCCCAGATCAAGGTTAGCCCTGAGGACAGCGTGCGCTTGGCTGTGGCGGCAGTAACAAGCGGTGCAGTGTGATCTTTGGGGTATTCGCTTCGCGCGAACTGTAGTCCGTGTGAAGCAATGTCTGGACTGTGGTCCAGACCAAGCAGAAAGAGACTACTGAAATCTGGCGCTTGAAGGCACTTACCAGCTAGGGATGCACCTCGCTAGCGAAAGAGTATGGGCAGCGCCAAGATCAAGAAGGCGGTCCAGATGATATATGCCATTGCCCCTGCTCCAATGGCGCGCTGTACCGAGCGATTCCATTGCTCTGGGCCCCTTTTGAGTTGCTGGTAAATCAACAGCACCAGGATGCCGATGTTGATGGTGTTCCAGCCGATGACAGTCAAGCGGTTGGGGGTGATAGTATCCTGTACTGTCCTGTAGACGGTGGCGGAGAGAGCATACACACTGACCAAGACGGCTAAAATGGCCAGCAAGAGAATGCCCGTGCGCAGCGCTCTCTCATAGGCTTGAGACAAGTTGTTTTCATGCACAGGTGTCGCCCCAATCAACAGTGCCATGATAGCAAAAAGCATCGCGTTGTATACGATCAATATGTCTCGACTGCGAAACGGGGCTAGGAAATTGAACGGGATAACAAGTAGATAAACCACCAGCACCAGCACAGTCAAAGGCAGGAGGAGGTGCATCAATGTGGAAATCAACTTGCTCAATCCCTGTTCAAAGCCCTGTTCTACAGGGCGCAGTTGTGGATGATATACAATAGCAACCGCTAACACAGGTATTACTCCTCCGCCACCTACTGCCAGCAGACGCACAACTGCATCCGATAATCGAATGCCCAACACTTCGAATAAACCGAAGGTAATACTAGCAAATATGCCGCCAGCCGCCGCAAAAATCCCTATGGTAATGCACACTTCAATGGATTTGACCAGAAACGCAAAGCGATCCGTGTAGTGAGACCGCAGTCCCAGGATATAGAATCCCACTCCTATCCAGGCTAACAGTGGGAGATGCAGCCTCGCGAGAGTGGGATACTGCTCATGGGTGGGTAACCAGGTAAATATGCCGGCATATAGCGAGAAGCCCAGCAGCCCCAGCAAAATAGGCCATATCGTTTGGAAAGATTTTCGTCCTGCTACTGCCAAGAAAATGACGACTGCACAAGCCTCGATAGATGCCCAAGCAATATCCAGAATGGGGACCTGATTGGGAAAGACCAAACGTGGGTCGCTGAGCAGCCAGAGGAGGAGACCAGCAGCAATGCTGAGCGGGATAGCCAGTTTCCAATGGATGCCCTCTCCAGCTCTTGGCACGGCAATCAGTTCTGCCTGCAAGCGATAGTACCATGCTCTGTACAGGATGCTGTTGGGGGATTCCTGGTAGCACATGAGCATATCAGCGGCAAATTCCTCCGCCTCGTTTAGGCGTTGTGCCTTGCGGTACAGATTCTCCAGGGCTTGCGGGTCATGGCTAGCGGCGCGGATTTCCGAAATGTATTTCATGCTTTTCATCTCCAGGGATGCGAATTTTCACTCATTTTACCCTTGCTACAAGGACGCACACAATGGCAGACAAGTTCCACCAGATGCCTATTCTGCTTTGGCATAGGCTATCCTAGGATACAGATGAGGGCTCACTCCACGAGATGTCCAACAGGAATCAGGTAGATCGCTTTTTCCGTATCAGGCAGGTGCAGGGCAGAGGCTACCGCTTCATCGTAAAAGGCGCCAATGACTACTGCGCCAAGGTTCAGAGCAACCGCCTGCAAGAGCAAGTTCTGTGCCGCATGCCCTGCTTCCAGCTTAACATAGCGTTCTGCCCGGTCTCCGTATTTGATCTCTGTGCGCCGGTAAATAGCAGTGATGACAAAGATGACCGGGGCTTGCACCAGTGATTCCTGGTACAAGCCAGCTGCCCACAATGCCTGCCGTATGTCCTCTGGCATCGTTATTCTTGCGCGGTGCTCCCGGGGCAGGTAATGGTACACGCCGTTGGCTGTGGCAGCGTAGATTTCCAGGGGATACAGAGCGCCTGCCGAAGGAGCTGTGCGGCCACCCCACGAAACAGTTACCCCTTGCGCTGCCCAGAAGAGCTGCGCAATGTCTTGCAGGCTCAATGGGCCTTGCCGGTACATGCGCACGGAGCGACGTCGGAGCAAGGTCTCTTCTAAGGACATTGAACCCTTAGTATTAGGTTGAGGCAACTGAATCTCTCCGCTTTCGGCACGTGCGGTGGGCGTTTCTCCTGTTGCATGCCGTGGAGTTGGAGTTGGCGGTAGTTCCAAACGGGACGGCATCCCCGTCTGCCCACAACCACTACCCAGGAGTGTAATCACACCCATTGCTGCCAGCCGCTGCAAAAACCACCTTCTTGACTGGCTCATCTTCCCCGATTCTACATGAAGGATAATGGGCATAGCACTCCCTCCGCTATACAGGCCTGAAGGTACGCTATCACTGTAAAAAAGGATAATGAATTCTAGCAGAGAAAATTCTGCTCACAAAGTGCACAGCGAAGCTCCTAGGCATGGGTGCCCAAGTTGCGGACTGTTTGGCGCAGAGGCGACCTCACGCCAGACCCTCTGGCTTGGGAACTTGGTTGCTGCGGAGGCGTCCGGCTAGAGCCTGCCATTGGGGGCAAGCATGGCCTTAAGTGCAAAGGATGGCCATCAACGAATGGGGGACACGAATAAACGAATGCTGGCGCTCAGCAACTTGCCTCCAGGCTGAACTGCACCCCTGCCATTGCAAGACATTGACTTTCATTGAGCCTAGAGTATAATCCCTCTGGGCAAGCGATGAACAAGGATCAGTGCCACCTGTTACAACGAATTCAGCGTTGGTTCTCCAGCCAATGGTTCCTGCTCTTCACTGCCACGGCGTTGGCAGCCTTGTTGAGACTGTACGCCCTCGATGGGTTGCCTCCCGGTTTATACCACGACGAAGCCTACAATGGCTTGGACGCCTTGAGCGTCATTCAGGGAGCGCGGCCGATCTTCTTCGAAGCCAATAATGGGCGCGAACCATTGTTCATCTACCTCGTGGCTTTATCGGTGTCATTTCTGGGGCGCAGTCCGCTAGCCATTCGCCTGGTAGCGGCTATCCTGGGCATCCTCACCGTCCCTGCTGCATACCTGATGGTGCGCGAATTACTCGGCCAACGGGAAGCGCTATTCACTGCCTTGGTGACTGCTATCACCTTCTGGCATCTCAACCTCAGCCGCGTGGGCTTTCGTGCTGTGAGTTTGCCCTTGCTGGCAGCGTTGTTCCTATGGCTGTTGGCATGCAGTTTGCACCAGAGACGATGGCGTTACTTTGCCTTATGCGGGTTCTGCCTGGGGCTGAGCTTGTACACGTACCTGGCGGCGCGTTTCTTGCCGCCTTTCCTCGTGTTCTTTACCCTGTATTTGATCTTACGTCGCCAGAGAGTTGACTGGCGCGGGCTATTCCTATTGTGTATGGTCGCCTTTGTTACAGCTTTCCCATTGCTTCTCTACGCATTTAGGCATTGGGACACGTTTCTGGCGCGTTCAGCGCAAGTCTCCGTATTTAATCCGCTCATCAACCATGGGGATCTGATGGGCACATTGCTGCGCCACTTGGGCAAGACCTTTGCCATGTTCAATTGGCGCGGTGATTTCATCCCGCGTCACAACATGCCTTATCGTCCCGTGTTTGACTTGCCCATGGGCCTGCTTTTTCTACTAGGTCTGGGGATAAGCCTACGACGCGCGCTCAGGCACTGGGAGTATGCTCTTCTGTTGCTTTATTGTTTTTTCATGCTGATTCCCACGATATTGGCGGAAGATGCTCCCCATTTCCTCCGCGCTGTAGGGGTTCTTCCGGCGCTCTTTGCTTTTCCCGCTATAGGGTTAAACGCGGTCTGGGAAACCTTGCGTGCACGGATCTCGCAACAGATAGCATTATTACTTTCCATTTTGCTCATTGGCGCGAGTCTATGCCTCACCGTGAATGACTATTTCCTTCGCCATATGAAGAGCGAGGCAGTCTATTACCGTTTCGAGAGCGGGCTAGCTGAACTTGCCTCCGAGATCAATCACTTTACAGGAACAGGTTGGTATCAGGGATCAGGGCTGCGTGTAGCGCTAACGTCACCGATTCCCAGACGGCGCGTATACGTGGATGAACTCTTGTGGCGCGGTAGGCCAAGCTTGCGCTACTTGATCCCTGAGACACCTAGCGTTATTTCATTGGGAAGTACTGCGACACCACCGCCATCGGAAGAGATGGTCTGGTTGGTAGTCTGGCCCTATGAAGATTACAGCCCGTATTTGTCTTTTCTCCCGGTCGGGAATCTCATCTCTGCCCGTGCAGGGCCCTGGGAAATGGGTGACCTCGACCAAGAAGCGCATCTCTTATGCATCATCTATGAGGCGGAACCTGTCAGCCAGGTGCCTGCGAATCTGCAGGTGCGCTTCGAGAAGGGAATTGAGTTGCTGGGTTATGAATTGAAGCGCAAAACGATGGGCTTACACCTAAGATTGTTCTGGCGTGCGGAAAACACATTGGACACGAACTATACGGTCTTTGCCCACCTAAGACAGAACGACCAGATGGTCACGCAAAGCGATGCTTACCCGGCGCGCGGTTATTACCCCACTCATTTGTGGAGGCCTGGGGATTTGATCGCTGACGACCACCTACTCACTCCATTGCCAACTCAGTGCCAGGACTGTACGCTCACTGTCGGCTTGTATGATTTGCGCACGATGGCTCGCTTGCAGGTGCTCAACGCCCAAAATCAACCTTCCGCTGATGCCGTTACGATCCCGCTCCCTTAGGGAGCACATGAACCATACCGACCATAGCATGATCAGAGCCATTGGATAGAGCAAGCCTGATATTGCTCTGGGGATCGTACAAACCTACCACAAGTCGTAGTGGCCCAGAGATATCCGCCGGTACCCAGAGTCCATGGTTATCCACAACCCGCTCTCCAACCACCCAACTCCAGGTGGGTTTGAGTTCGTTGACTGGGATGGAGTCATGTTGAGTAACCAAACGGCCATCCATGGTGTAGAGATGCACAAAGACCTTGTAGTTCTGGGGAATGCTCTCCAGCGCGGTCCAGACTAGGCGCACATTGACCCGGTCATCCGCTGGAGTCTCTGGTGTAAACAGCACCTTTTCCAGGCGAATGCGCCCGTCAAAGGTGAGACCTGGTTCAAGTTGCACAGTCTGCGCTGTCGGTGTAAGGTACTGCACGTAGAGCGTATCTTCGCGCCATTGGCCAAAGGCGGGGAAAAGATGCAAATCGAGCCATTCTTTGAGCGCAAAATTAGCCCCTACCGTGCCTTTATACAGCACAAACCACAGGCGGCGGTGCTGGCTGGCGGCGGGCTGCACCCGACTAGCCAACGCCGGTTCAAGGGGCTCAATCACCGGGTCCCAGCGCAGCACATAGGACCACATCGGGTCCTTTGCGGTGCGAAAGCGTTCATAATGGCCTGCCAAGCTCAATACGTTGAAAAAGACCACATCGTCAGGCAAAGTCTTGTCCTGCAAGTAACGGTAGTCAGCCTGGGGATCGAAAGCGGCAGAGATTTCGTAGGATTTGGTGTAGACATAGCGATTGAGGGTGGGGAACACGGATGCAGCAAAAATGATCATGCCCAACACACCCAGCCACTTAGCTCGCTCCCAATAAACAGCAAATGCCCAGGCGATGGCAAGGGCCAAAAAGGGACTAGCAGCGATGAGATAACGGGCGGCGAACATGTGCGCTCTGGCGCCCAGGGAAACGGCAAGCAAGGTCAGGACAATAGCCAAGAGGGGAAGCGCCAGCAGCCACGCCGCCCGCCGCTTGTCCCTTGTCAGGAGAAATGCCAGCGCTAGCAATATGAACACGACATATACGGCGATCCAACCACTGCTATAGGCAAATACCAGCCCGAACACTCCATCCGGCAAGTGGCGAAAGGCATCTAGCAAGGTCAGCGCCATACCAGTGCGACTGCGGATGCGCTCCAGCATAGGAGGCACAGCATACCATAACCAGGGAGCATAGAGGGCGGCAATAGCCAGCGCTGATAGCCAGAGCCTGCGTAGACGAGAAGGAGCAGCAATCGTCAACACATAGAGAACGCATGCTGCAAGGACAAAGGCTGTGTAGTAAAACGTATAGAGCGCCAGCGTAGCGCTCAACACAAAAACGACGTAGAAGCCATAGCGCTCTGTTTCCACCGCCTTAAGCAGAGCATACATCGCCAGCAAGCTGAGTGCAACGCAAAGCGAAAACATGCGCGCAACTTGCGCATAGTAGACCAAGAACGGAGATAGAGCAGTAGCAAAAGCAGTCAGTATGCCGATATATTCCCCACTTTGCCTGGCAACCGGACGTATCCAGGCTCGCGCGGCTGCGGAAGACAAGGGGATCACAAGCATGCCCGCTGCAACGGACAGAAAGCGCATCAACAGTTCACTGTGGCCCAGGTTCAACCACAGTTTGAATGCCCAGTAGTAGAAGGGAGGGTGGACATCCAGCGCCGTGATGCGATTGATCTCTGTCCAATCCAGGCTACACAAACCAATGCTCCAACCTTCGTCCCAACTCAAGGGCTGTTGGCCCAAATGGTACATGCGCAGGGCAAAGGCGGTAAGCATCACAGCAACTATTGTCCATGTGTGGGAAATGGGGCGTTTAGGATACTCGGTCATTTTGCTATGCACCTAGGTCATGAGTATAATCGCTTTACATCTCGAATCCAAACTTGAGGAGGCAGGAGCTTATCAATGTCGCCAAAGTACCTGATTCGCGTAGTGGTGATCGCACACTTGATTATAGTCTGGGCGCTGCTGTGGCCCATGCTCGTCTGCGCGCAAGGGGAGTGCCCCGGCAATGCATTGCGCAACCCCGGCTTTGAAGAAGGCTTTAGCGATCGTGGCGCGGGAGAAGTATCCGTTGCCAATGGATGGCAGCCGTGGTGGCAAGACGGGCCGGGGCAAATGCAAGGATACTACCGCCGCCCCGAGTACAAGCCTGAGGATGCTGCTCGTTATGGCAGGCGCCGGGTGCGCAGCGGAAACTTTGCCCAAAAGTTTTTCAACACCTATTCTACGCATAACGCTGGCTTACTCCAACAAGTGCAGGTTCCAGTTGGGAGCAAGCTCACGTTCTCGGCATGGGTACAGGCTTGGAGTAGCACAGACCCCAATCCTGATGCCATTGTCAATCCGGGCAACTACCGTGTTTATGTGGGCATAGACCCCACCGGAGGAACAGACTGGAGTTCACCGAATGTCGTCTGGTCAGAACCACGCATGGAATACAACACGTGGATGCGCTTGGAAGTCCAGGCTGTCGCCAAAGCTAGCACCATTACTGTTTTCTTGCGTGGGCAACCTGAGTTCCGAGTCCAATTTAACGATTCCTATTGGGATGATGCTTGCCTTACCGTAGTCCGCCCTGCGACAGCTACACCCCGCCCCACGAATACGCCCAAGGATACTCCGACCCCCACAGCCACACCCACACCGACCATGACGCTTACGGCTACTCCCACCCCGACACCGGCTTATGGGCAGGTATGCGTGAGCACTTTTGAAGATACCAATCACGACAGCCGACACGACGAAGGCGAAGGCTTGATCGCAGGATCTGTCATCTTCCTGTTGGATAGCAATCATTTCGAGCTAGAGGCTTACGTTACAGATGGCCTGAGCGAGCCCTATTGCTTCACAGGTTTGACAGAAGGTACGTATTTCCTCAAGCGCCAGAATCCACCGGGCTATGTATCCACCATCCCCGATGATTGGGCGGTAGCCGTTGTGCCTGGTGGGAGAGTGGTGGTTGAGTTGGGGGCATACTTCCAGCCTACGCCAACGGCCACCGCTACGGCTACGCCTACAGCAACGCCCACAGCTACCCCAACACCCAAAGCAATCCTGAAAGAGATGGCAACCGCTACCTATCAGGTGAGCGGGATCATCCTAGCCGCTTTAGCACTGGCAATACCTGTTACTCTGCACTATTTGCGAAGGCGATTATGACCGCTGCACGCGGCCCCCTTTGCGAAAAGTCCGCTCCAGGGCCGAGAGAGAAAAACAAGACGGGGTTCTGGGACAAATTCCTGTGGGAATGGGGGCTGGTGATGGCACTGGCCCTCATTCCTGCCCTACCCCTGCTATACGGCGATGGGTTGGTGAACACGCGGGCAGGAGGCGATAGCCCCTTCTTGCTCGTGCGGGTGCAGCAGCTAGTGCTCAACCTCCAAGCAGGTGTATTTCCCGTGCGCTGGATGCCCCATGCCGCTTATGGCTTGGGCTACCCCTTCTTTAATTTCTACGCTTCGCTGCCCTATTACCTTGCAGCAGCACTGAAACTGGCCGGTTTGGGCTATATCTGGGCCATTAAGCTAACCCAAGCCTTGGGATTCATTTTTGCGGCTGTAGCGCTCTATGCACTATGCCGTGAATTGGGACATCAGCGGGCCGCTAGCTTGTTTGCAGCACTGGTGTATTCCTGCGCCCCTTTCCACATGGTCAACATTTACGTGCGCGGCGACTCCCTATCCGAGTTCTATGCCTTTGCCTTTTTCCCTCTCATCCTTTGGGGTCTATTGCGCCTGCAGAAGCAGCTAGAGAAAGAAAGACCTTATCCTGTTCATAGTATCGCAGCCGTTGCGCTATCCTATGCCGGCTTAATGCTCACGCACAATATCTCCGCCCTTATTTTCAGCCCTTTTGTGCTGCTCTACGCTCTATGGCTAGCATGGAATTCCCGCCATAAGCTGCGCTATGTAATCATCAGCCTGAGCGCACTCATAGTAGGCGCGTTGTTAAGCGCCTGGTTCTGGCTGCCAGCCCTTGCCGAGGCCAAATATGTACATCTGGAAGAGATGACCACTGGCTATTTCAACTATGCCCTGCATTTCCGCAGCTTGGACTTGGTGCAACGCAGCCTTATCTTTGACTATGGCATTACTGCGGACAAGAACCCCTTCCGCATGGGGCTGGTTCAGGCTGTACTAGCCTTAGCAGGGATAATCGCCATTGCCATAGGATGGATTCGACAGCGCCGCATGGAAGCACAGAGCGCTTTTGGAGTGTTCCTTCTCGCCTTCTCCACCTGGATGATTACGCCGCTGTCCCGACCTCTCTGGGATAACCTCCCGCTACTGCCCATGGTGCAATTCCCCTGGCGTTTCCTCTCGCTGCAAGCACTAGGGACAAGCCTTGTAGCAGCCTATCTCATTCCCAGACCACAACAGCCAAGACAGTGGGTTACAATTCTGTTGAGTGCGCTGGTTTTGTTTTCCCTGCTTAGTGGGTTGCACCCAGAACGGCTGCTTATCCAAGAGAGCGATGTCACGACAGAATGGCTGATGCTGTATGAATACTTCACAGCCAATATAGGCACGACTATCCGCAATGACTACTTGCCTCGTTGGGTTGCTCCGCGTCCATTTACGTCAGAGGCATTTTGGCAAGGAGGATCCAAGCCCGCTCCTCTTGCTTTAGATGGTCAGATCTCTGCAGCGAATCTGATAGCTCTTGGGCCTACATCCGAACGTTGGGCGATTGAAGTAGCCTCTCCGCAATCATTGCTTGCTTTTCACACCTATTATTACCCTAGTTGGCAAGCCCTTGTGGACGGCCAACGCACACGGGTGGAAGCACTCCCGGGCCTTGGGTATATAGGGCTACGCCTGAGCCAGGGTGCGCATGAGGTGCTCTTGTATTTAGGACACACCAGGATACAACTCATCGCTGAGGCTCTTTCGGCGCTAACGGCTGTGACGCTTTTCGTAACCATATTCTGGGAAAGCCGCCATAGCCGGCACATGGTAGGCATCCTGGTTGCTGTATTCGCGGCAGTGGTCTTGCTCATGATATGGCCCAAGAGCGGTGAGATGGCCACAGTAAGCCAGCCCACGGGAACAACGGCCGCAGCTACTTCTAATCAGTGGGATTTGGGCATGGATTTCGACCGTATTCCTTATCTGCACCACAATCCTGATGGCATCCATTTTGGCGATGCAACACGGCTTATCTCCTATGAGCTTTCGGCCCTGGAAGTTGAAGCAGGCGAGGTTCTGACCGTTACCACGCATTGGAGCAATGTCCCAGACCATCCCTTGGGGATCAAGATTGCGCTTGTCTCACCCGCACAACACCTATTTGGAGTGCCACAAGCGATAGCTGTTGCCGAGAAGCCTCTTACAACTGACCGCGTCATGCACAGCTTGCCCATTCCAAAGAACACCATGCGCGGGGTCTATCTCCTGAACATTCAGGTACAGGGTCCAGAGGGAGAAATCCGACCAGTGAACGCTCGTGGTGAAACACTGGGCACTATGTATCTCCTGCCAGTGCGCATCCATAACTGGATGATGCCCACCGCTGACGAACCGGTTCTGCAAAAATTCAGCGAACACATCGCCCTTTCCAAGGTGCAAACAGCGCAGAACACAGCGGGCGTATTGGAAGTGATGCTGACCTGGCAAGCCCTTGCCACGCCTCCTCAGAACTACAAGATCGCGCTTCGCCTAAAGGATCCATCAGGCTGGGACGTGGCTAGACTGGATACTCAGCCTGGCTATGGCTTCTATCCCACGAGCATGTGGCGCCCTGGGGAATTGGTCCATGACCACTACACCCTTTCACTTGATGACGGCACTCCACCCGGTGCATTTTATAGTCTCCAGGTAACCCTCTACGAATCCGCTTCGCTACAGCCTATCGGCACGGTGACCATTCCCAACGTAGCTGTTATCTACCCCACGATTCGGCACGATTACCCTGTGCTACATGAATTCAACCCAGCCCTAGCTCTGAGCGAGGCACAGTTGTCCGCGCTAGAAATAGAGCAGGGTGCCAAGCTGACCATTTCGCTCCAATGGGCGGCTGTGAACCACGTGGAACAAGATTACGAATGCCGTGTGGCATTACGCGATGCCAGAGGAACCATTCTTTACCAAGAGACGCAGCCGTTAGTCAGCGGATATGCCAGCTCACTATGGCCCAAAGACGCCATTGTTGCTAGTCGTTGCGTATTGCAACTGGATCGCCAATTCCCTATAGGCGAGTATGGGGTGGAACTCACGGTGGTCGAATCAGGCTCAGGGAAAGAAGAAGGCACTTTCACTCTGCCCACCCCCATACGAGTTACCGAAGTTGTACGCAACTTTGCGATCCCGCAGATGCAAACTGCCGTAGGTGCGAGCTTTGGAGGACAGGTACGCTTATTGGGCTATGATTTGCAACGCACAGAAAAAGAACTGCTCTTGACTTTACATTGGCAAGCCATATCCACCATGAACACAGATTACAAGGTCTTTGTACACCTCTTTGATCCTGCGACGGAAACGATCGTCGCTCAGCAAGACGTCCTCGCAGGAGGCGAAGGCTATCCAACGACACGGTGGGTGCCCCAGGAGGTTGTGAGCAACTACATTGTGCTGCCCCTGGCGGGGGTACCCACAGGAACCTATCGCCTGGCTGTTGGGCTCTACGATGCTGCTGGGAGATTGCCTATTGCTGCCCCAGCCGAGTTTTCCGTCTCTGCTGATCGGTTGTTGCTCAAAGAGGTTATCCAGCCTTAAAGGGGATTTGCCAAGGGAAAAGCATCAAGCACTAACGGAGAACCTCGACAGTTCCCAATGCAATCCGCGTTCCTTGGCCCAGGCGGGCTAAGCGCTCATCCAACACTGGCAGAGTCCTCATCGTAAAAGCATCATAGACCGTCAGATATAGTACGCCTCGGCCGGCAGCGAGCGGCGGCAGAGATAAATCGTGTTCATCCCAAACAATCATTCCGCGAATCCACTTCAGTGTCGGTATCGCTCCCAAGGCGGGGGTGCCGTCATGCTGCGCACGCCACGAACTGTCCTCTCCCACTACGCTCACAGAAACGCTGTAATCATGGGTGATGGGCTTGGCCGCCAGGAAGGTCAACCGTGTGCACAGTGACCGGCTGTTAGAGGAGGTGCGTGGGTAATCAGCCCCTACCAGGATCATCTCACCCCCCAAAGGGATATACCTGGCATCTCCTAGCGCTGCCGGCAGGCGTAAACGAAAAGCCAGAGGCACCTTCCAAGGACCTAACCAGGCGCTGGGTACTCCTGTGGCATTGTGCACCTCGAAAGCCAAATTGGTCCCTCCCGCTGGCAGGTCATGAACGGTGGTGAAATACTTGCCTTCTGGCACAATGGGCAAGGAAGCAGTGCTCAGCCGACTTTCCCCAGAGAACATGACTACCTGCCATCCCTCGCTCACCTGGCTGTCAACACGCCAGTGCAGATAGACGCGGAGTTGGTCAGGCAAGCTGCGGTCATAATCCACGCCAAGCAGTGTGTAGCCACACATAAACGGCCGGTATAACCCATGCAGCGTTACCGGAGGTATCTGGAGAGGGAGCACTTCCACTGTAGTAAACTTCAGGTGATCATTGCCCTCGGCAGTCGTTAGCCTGAGCCAGCCCCCTTCAGCAAGGGTAATGTAAACCCCGCCGATCACCTGGTAGCGGCCGGGCTGTATGGTGGGCAATAGTGGGATACGGTATTCATCCAGAATCACCTGCCCCACCTCATAACGCACGGCGGGATGTGTGATATCCCCTTGGCCTACCACTGCCCCGTTCCCGTCCACCAAGTGGACAAAGAACGAGTAATCCCGCTCCAGCTTGATCACTGGCCGCCAGCACACCTGCACAACCAGCGTATCGGCGGGAGAGACAACGTCCTCCTCGAGTCGGTAGCCCATCAACTCGATGCGCTCATCAAAGCGCGCTTCTAAGGGCTGCATTTCATCGGGCATCTGGTAGGCTGGTGCGCTTTGCACCAGAAAGGCTCCAGCCAGGGGTTGGAAGGTATACGGAGTAGCCTGGAACTCAGGATAGTAATTAGTGACAACGGTGGAGCGCTGTGCCACGCTCTCATTCAGGCGCCTTAGCCAGGTTTGGGCAATGGGTTCTGCGCCTTCTGGATAGACATAAAATACTTCTACATCCGGACGCGCATGCTCGACATATTGAAGATACCACAGCGGCGTTGCATAGTGCCAGTTGGACAGGATACGCGCACCTTGAGGCGCAGTAGCAAGCAGGCCTTCTGCATATTCGCGCACAGAACAATCTTGGCTCAGTTGCCAAAAACTGGGATAGTTACGACAGAACAATAAGGCAGGCAAGAGCATAATTGTCGTCAATGCTAGCGATGAAAGAACGCGAACGCGCAGCAATATGCCGCAATACCACGCCCCATACGCGCTGAGAAATGCCAGCGCAACGTAAGCGGGCATAAGGTATTCCACCGTTTGTGGAGCGTGGTAGGTAGCCGCAGTCAATGCATTGACCAGAAAAACGCCACCGAAAAGCAACAGCAGCTTGGGCTGGCGCCGCAATAGACCGACTGCTCCTACAATACCTAGCACCAGCCAGGTGGGGGTGAATTCGAGGGCTAGGATATTCCACAATACCTTCAGCCTTGCCAGCAAAGCGTCGGGCTGGATGAAATAGAACATGTCTCCACGAAAGCCGAGGGCCAAGACATGGTTCAGGAATCCAGATAGTCCGTGGATGGATTGCCCACCGAAAGGTGCGCCCATTGCACTGCG
Source organism: Anaerolineae bacterium (assembly GCA_049969135.1). GTDB lineage: Bacteria > Chloroflexota > Anaerolineae > UBA2200 > UBA2200 > JACIWX01. Next base: position 2,374 of record JBMFPM010000008.1, on the reverse strand, counting down.
CAGAGGGAGGTAGAGCAAAACGGATAGCGAAAGCAGAAATGCCATCAATGGCTGTAACCATAGGCGAGGCTCGCGCAGCAGTTGAGGATCAGAAAGGGACAGAAAAACCAGGTAAGGCAGTGCCAGGAGCAGGAGTGAACTATGATGCCCAATGCTCAGACCAAAGAGAACTGCAAAGGTTAGCAAGTACTTTGGCTGCTTCTTTTCCGCATACACAGCAAGGGCATAAAGCGGCAAAACGGTGAACAGCGCGGTCAGGCTGCGGATGTTTGCCGTCGTACTCTGTGCCCAGAAGGTAAGAGAGACGCCAAGCGCCGCTGCTGCGATCCAACCAGCCATGCTCGATCCTGTTACCCGTCGCACCATGCGGTTCAGCACCAATAGGGTCAATGCACTGGTGAGGGCAGAAAACAAATTCACACGATAGGCAACATCACCCAATGGGATGAAGGTGCACAACTTGGCCAACATGGTATACAAGGGGTACCCTGGGGGATGAGCGATACCCAGGACATGGGCAACGAACTGGAACTCGCCACTATCGGCTGGTAAGATGGTCGGTGCTAATGTATGGACATATAGGACAAGGCTGGCGAGGAAGAGCAGCGCATCTTTGAATCTCACCTGTGTTCGCGGCATGTTGTGATGGATACAAGCTACCAACGCAATAAAGCCAACAGAGCAAGCCAGGACAGGGTTTGGCAAGGGCCAGAGAACGTAAAGATAGAGGATCAGAAGCGGAGAGGGATCAAGCAGACGTCGGCAACTCAACAAAGTTACAGCACCCCATACCAGCACTGCGAATACGACACTAACGAGCAATACAAGGTGCAGGGGACTGTGGTACGGAGAAAACTCCGCGAGAGTCCGGCTCACATAGAGAGCTAGGGCCAGCCCGGATAGCAAGGGCAAATAGGGGCGCCCTTCACAGCGACCTTGCTGGTGCTCGCCCTGCTCACTCCCACGTAAATGTCCAAGTCCGGCGAGCAGTGTATCCACCTCCCCTAGTACATGTCCCAGGACATGTCATCTGTCCGCAGCACAAAACAGATGACTCCATCCCAAAACAGGACACCGCGTTCAAAATCCTGCAACGCCCCATTAAAATGGGAAACAGGGGATTTCTGATCCTTGGGGTTTGGAATTACTGCCCACCCTAGCTTTTCCCGCAGCCAGGCATTCTCACGCCAAAGCTTACCAAACCGTCCTGGTGGTTGGACATAGAGCGGGCCACCTGGCACTGGTGTTGGTTCAACCACAGATGGAGAGGCCTCGGAGTCAGAGGGCTGAAAAGTATCTATAAACGCTCCCCAACCCTCTGGCTGTAGCCTTTCAAAAAGCACATAAATCAATCCACTATCCGGACGCCAAAGCATACGCCCATTTTGGAAGTAGATTTCCTCACCCTGTACGCCAATTTGCTCCCCTGTCGGACAGCCCAGCCGGGTGCGCACCGCTTCGTTGTTCCACACATCCCCCAATCCCCACATCGGAGTAGCCATACAGGTAGGCTCTGGCAATGGCAAGCCAAAAGTGGGTGTAGGTGAGGAGGAAGGAGCGAAAGCAGGCACAGGGGTATTGGTTGGCACTGGTGTAAGGAGCAGAGGCGCTAATGTGGGCGTGGGCAACACTTCAATGGGATTGGAATCAAGTGGCCCAGGCGTTTGCCCTGGAAATCGCAGTGCCCCACATCCGGTTAACGCAACCAGTAGGAATAGGAAAAGACCCAGCCCAGCCTGGGTCCAATCCGGTTGGGACCGGTGTTCCGAAGCCCCCATAACCGCTTTACCGCTTTCCTTTCAACAGGTTTAGCCATTCTGGCCAATGGGATACAGAGAGGGTTGTACTGTTCCCTGGGATCAAAGCCGTGCGCAATTTATTTGTCCGTGTCACAACTCTCAATTTACCTCCACAGGAGAACTCATTAACCCACCCGCTCCACGAGCATTAGACTTATTTCAAGTCACCATCGAAGACAATCAGGTGAAAGTGAACACGGGTAAAGTGATTCAACGCGACCATTTCGAACCTGCTCAGGTTGTCTATGCGTAGGTTAAATGTTTAAGTACCAATTTCACCTGGAGATAGCTGATGAAGAATATACCTAAACTTGAAACTTATCTCGGTATTCTGGCAACGGTGCTGATCGTACTAGGTCTTTTCCTCGTAGTCCTCAACGAACCAAAACGGATCGCCTCAGCCCAACAAGCACAACTAGAATCTGACCTTGACGAAGCGATGACCCTCTATGCCCAAAATTGTTCTGTCTGTCATGGGTTAGCGGGTGAGGGAATTGGAGCAACGCCTCCCTTGAACAGTGAAGCCCTGCGCAACTCGGATTACAATAGTTTGTTCAAGATTATCGCCCGCGGGC
>JBMFPM010000007.1:0-16805 GCA_049969135.1 Anaerolineae bacterium | reverse complement strand
AACCCGCCCGGCGTATAATATGGTCGCTTCTTCACCATCTCCCTTCACTGTAAAAAAGATATCGTCTACGGGATTTTCAATCTGATGTATCCTGCCTCGAAAGCCTCCTAGATGTACGAGCTCCTGCTCCACATACGGATTGATGGAAATCAGGTTCTTAACCTGTGCCAAACAATATCGTGCATAAACGCTGTCCAGAAAAGCCCGCAAGCGCGCGGCAGTTCCTTCGACAAATGCTGCCTCACGAGGGATGATGCCATGCAACGTAACTATGTGCGCATAGGGAGACTGAGCTGCAGCAGCAGCATAAATGCCTAAACCATGGGCATGTACTATATCCGGCGAGATTCGTCGTAGTGTACGCTGAATACTCGACACATCCCTGATGTGAAACATGAGGCGACCAAAGCGCCTGCGTTTCAGAAGGTGCAGTGGCCAACCCGCCTGTGTCATCTCCAACTTCTCTTCCACACCTGGCTGACATGTAACGATATGTAGTTCGAGATCGTTGAAGCAAGACAGTGCCCGTAGGAGAGGAACTAGGACTGCTTCGATCCCTCCTACAATCCGCTCCTCGCAGAGGGGATATTGGCCAAGCACAGCAACGCGCATCAGTGCTACTCCATTGCCATTTGTCCTGGAGGTGGAGCGATTCGCAAGCAATACGAGTAGCCTAGGAGCGTGCCCATGATGAAGAAAAATACCATGCTGTTAAAGGTACTATAATACAAATCGACAAAAGCCGCGGATACAACATACACTGCAATCACTGCCCAGCCTGCTACCAACAAAGTCCTGTCCACACGCTCGTCCTTCCTGGAACGACGCAGCATGACCGCTATTTCAAAAAACAGGGAAAGAAAAATCCACAGATAAGGGATAAATGCGACAAGCCCCATTGTCGTCAGCACAAGAAGGAACATGTTGTGGGGAGATGGTAATGAATGACCCAAGATACTCCAAGGCCCGCCATAATAAAGATAATAGTAGGCAAAATTCTCAAAACCTACCCCTAGAAGCAGGTGATTGCGCAAAAGTCGCCTGCTGATATCCCACATGACCGTACGGTATTGAATGGAACCAACACTGTACAAGCGTTCTTGGACCACAGGACTGTTGCTAATCGTTGGCCAATACAGGATACCCACTGTGAGTGCGACCAAAGTAATCGGCAAAAGGATTCGACGATATTGGCGTTCGAAGAACAACATGACCAGGAGGCCCATGGCCAACGCCAACCAGGCGCCACGATTGTAACAGAAGAAATTACCAAGCACTGTCAGCAAAAGCAGCACACCATAGAACAGCCTGCCATAAGGAGACCTCTGGTGCACAAATTTGAACAAGGCAATGGGGGCAATCATGGCTAATACGGTGCCAATGTAAGCCGGATTTCCCAGTAAACTGACTATCTTACGCAGGCTCCGCGAGTAGACCGTTGCCCGGCCTAACTGATAGAAAAGTGGCTGTCCTGTGATCTGCTCGTAGAAAACCATAAAAGAGAGATAAAAGCCAATCACTGATAGCGCAGCAACCAGCCTATCCAAACCCGTTTCCTCGTCGTAGAAATTCCTTGCTAGTACCAGAACCAAAAACGGCACAATGAACTTGTCAAAGAACATCTGGATGCTGCTTTTAATACCATCCAGCCCGGCTGTTAAGGAGGGCACAGCCATAATGCAGAACACTATGATGGATATTTCCGTCGCGCTAGGACGTCGTATCGTCCTTTTGCCTGTCGCTAGCTGGGCTACCCAGACTGCGCTTAGCAAACTGACGGCCAGGCGGCTCAGGCTTAGATCTGGAATACCCGTGGGCATTTTAATGTTCAGATACCAGAAAGGAGTATATGGTTCCAGAATAACCCACAGTAACAACCCATTCACTGGGCTCATCAGAATGGTGAGCAACACAGCGCCTAATCCCACGAAGCGCACAGCATTTGCCCAGTCAGGCGACATGATCAGCTTAGCCAAGAAAACTCCAAGGGCTCCTACCAAAACCACCTGCAATATTCCGCGCAAAATATCTCTAAACCATTGAATTCTTTTTACTGACCGAACTTCATGCATACAGCCCCCTAATGCAACAAGCCTTCATAAATAGCTTGCACACCATCCACGTATTGCTTCAAGTGAAATTGCGCTTCTACCCTACTCCGCCCCCTGCGGCCCATTACCTCCGCCTCATCTCTATGCATCAACAGATAGGCTATTGCATGTGCCATCGCATTAGCATCAGCAGGAGGTACCAAAAGTCCATGTACACCATCTTGGACGATTTCTGACGCAGCGCCACAGTTGGTCGCAACGACCGGCTTACCAGCCGCCATGGCTTCGATTAATACACGTCCGAACGGCTCAGGTGTCACAGAAGCCAATACCACAACATCTAGCGCAGACATGACCACGGGTACGTCCACGCGAAAGGCATTGAAGAGAACACGGGAGGACAACCCCAATGAATCACAGAGAGATTGCAATACCTGACGATATTCCGGCCGATAAGGAGGCGGATCACCAACAATAATGCCTTTGACATTGGGTACCATCTCTTGGAGCAATGCCATTGCTTTCAAGAAAACTTCTTGCCCTTTCCATGGCTCAAGACGTCCCACCATTCCCACTGCTAAATCATTGGGACCAAGGCAGAAAATTTGTCGCCCTCTATCCCTATCAAGTGCATTGATAAAGGCTGCCACATCGAGACCATTGTAGATGACACGCCCCTTATAAGAGGGTACCTCAGCCTCGACATAGCGTCTCTGTACGATTTCCGAGATATAAATAAGTTGATCAGCCATCTGAGCCAACTTGCGGTCAAACCAATTAAGAGTATCAAAATCCCGAATATGGCAAACACAAGGACGTCCGGTCAGTTTTGCAGCAAGGATTCCGGCCCGGTCATGATCGATTAAAGTGTTCGTGTGCACCAAATGAACCCCTCTTTGGACAATCACATGGCGCAACGCTTGGACAAGGGGCCATACCTTCCGAACAAGGAACAAGGAAAACCCTAAATTATGGTAAAAACTCGAACCCCACGTAGTTCGTCGAAGTCGCTGTACAGGCCAAGATGAACGCACTTGGCTAACCCAAGCCGGACGATGTTCCTGAGTCTGGTATACATCCCACGCTATCACCTCCACGCCCAAAGCGCGAAATTTATCTACGTATTCGTGTCGCGTATAGGTAACAACGATGGGCTCATAGCGAGTGCGGTCTAACCCTCGCAATAACTCGTATAGGCTAATAACCGAACCACCCACTGATGGTGCGCTTTCCACATAGAGTACACGGTGCCTGTTCGCCACAACCACAGCCCTTTAGATAACAGCCTTATTTCTCATAAGTGATGTGCTATTAGAACCTGAGCCTAATCCTAATAATGTGCACAAAATCCCTATTAGCCGCTTTCACCCTGTGCCGAAGCTCGTAGGAGGGAGATAAACTCCAAGATGAAAGCCAGAATAATGCCCGCGAGAAGGCTTACTATACTTCCCACCGCTAACATCCTCGGGGTGCGCGATGGCGCTGGGCGGTCAGGCATGCGCGCAGGCTCGATGATCTGGATAAAACTGACGTTATTAGCTTGGCTCTGTTTAAGTTTGGCTTCATTCTCTTTGTCAGAGAGAAAGTTGTAATTGGATTGGATACGGCTTACATCTCGCACTAGTTCCTCGTACTCCGTTGTGAGCTTAAGCAGTTCCTCTAGCCTAGCTTCCTGCTGCGCAATCAAGTGCTCATATTCTGTCTCTCGCGCAAGGACACTAGCCACAATCACGTCTTGGTTGAAAGCCAAGGACTCATAGTTCACAGTAGTTTTCTGCGTCTCGCTTTTGGCTGCTTCTGCTCTATATTTCTCAGCCATGGCTTGTGCTGCCTCGCGCTCTGCCACAAGCTTGGAACGCTCCAGACGCAAATCACGCAACTGGTCTTGAATGGCAATAATCTCCCTTGGCAGGGAATCAATATTATGCGCCAACTTGAATTCTAGCAGGGCATTCTGAGCAGTCGCAAGCGCTTTCTCCTCATCTGACAACTGCTGCTGGATAAATTGAAGAGCAACCGTGGCGGACTTGGCTCGTATTTGTGCATAGTACTTAAATGCGTTTTCAACATGAGTCGTGGCAATCGCCTCTACCAGCATAGGGTTGTCGGCGACAAAGGTTACATGTAGAAATTCTTCCTCTGCACTTACTGTCAGCCCCTCAAGGAGTTCTGCTGCCGAGATACCCAAGTTGAGGTCTGCAATAGTTTGCCAAGCAACGTACGGACTATGCAATGCAGCGTCAAACTGAACTTGCACCGCCACAATCTCATCACGGCTTGCCACAGGTTTTGTCTCTGAAAACAGCGAAACCTGCTGTGATTCTGGCGCGATGACTTGCAGCTTCACATAAGCCTGATACACAGGTTTCGCCTTCATCGCGTTGACCAAAATGACCGAGTTGGTCACAATAAAAATCAAGGCGATCAACCACCACCGTTTCCCAACAATTCTCAAATAGGTCAAAATCTCTTCAACCATTTCTCCTCCTTAATTGGAACACACCCCGCGTCATCGAATTTGCCGTTCTTTCAGGCGAGCCTCAATAGCCACCGAAAGCTGATCCACGCGTTGCTCCCAAGTATTCTGAGCGGCGATATGCTGCCGCTCTGCCTGCAGTGCGGGGCTGTTCTCCTTCCAAGCTGAGTTTATGCTTGAGATAAACTCGATCTCATTTGCTGCAACTTTCACCACATGGGAAAACCTCTGTGCCGCAGGTACATTCGTTGCAACAACAGGCTTGGCGCAAGCCAGATACTCATACAATTTCAGGGAATCAATATTCTTGGTCCATTCGTTAATACGATAAGGCAGCAAACACACATCGCAGGCAACAATATAGCGAGGTACTTCCTCTACCGCTTTCCGTCCCAGAAGATAGACGTTAGGCAACGCCTGCAAGGCATGCAATGTCTGCAAACTTTCCTCATCCTTGATAGCCACCGGCCCTACCAAGACCAAAGACCAATCACTATGCGTGCGTGCCACCTGTGCCAATAGGCCTACATCGATTTTGTCATTAATCGCCCCGATATAGCCAATGATAGGTTTAGGTATATCCATCATATCGGCTGGCGTGGCATCTGGATCGTTCGCAACAGCAGCAAACATCTCATAATCTACTGCATTAGGCACCAAGAAGACCCGCTCGTTCAACTCCCGCTTACGTTCGAGAAGGGTAGGCGAAGTAACAAATACCAAATCCGCCTTACGCGCTAGCCGCTGCTCCATACGCTCCAGGACAGGACGCCAACTCGCACTGATTCCGCTATATCCGGCGTATTCATCCACAATATGATAAATAACCAGCTTTTCATGAAAGCGCCCGATGAAAATCTCCGTATCAGGCAGAAAAAGCCATAGAATTGGTTGCTGAAATTGCAAGCGCCGCAGCACCTGCCGCAAGGAAGCCATATAAATAGCCTCTGTGAGCACATTCAGCGGGAATCGCGCTGCCCTTGGTGCCCACAATGGGGGTTGATATACATAGAGATTTTGCCCCACTATGTTCAGACGCGGTCCTCGTATGTCCCCCAGGGAAAGCTCCCCCCTCCGCAGACAGCGCAACATTGGCCTTAACTCCAGCCATGGTTCGATATACAGTATCTTATTAGCACGGGCCAGCCTGGTCATAATTTGGTGCCGGTTACGCCAGATATCATCCCAAGGCCCTGGCGCAAAGCATAAGATATCATGCCCTTCAATCATAGTACACTATTCCCAGTTGCCCAAACCTCGCGATAGATGCGCATGAAATAAGGAACCAAATGAGACCATTCATGCTCTTTTGCCCAATCCAAAGCCCGCTCTCCCGCTTCTCCCATATCTGCCAGCCGTGCCTTCTGCAATGCACCCAGTAAACCATCTGGCTTCTCCGGATCATAGAGTATCCCACGCCCATTAGAAGCCAATTCTGGAAACGCCCCTAAGGCCGGAGCTATAATGGGCTTACCAAAAGAAAACGCTAGGATAGCAGCTCCTGAAGTGGTTACATCGCGATAAGGCAACACACAGACATCACAGGCATTCATCAAATACTGTATCTCAGAATCTGGCACATATTCAAATTGAGTACGGATCCTTGACTGCCCCCGTACGAGACGGGTCAACACTTCTGCATAGGTTGCATCGTGTACATGACCAGCCACTACCAATTGGCACACATCATCCTGCAAGTGGTTAAACGCAGCAATCAGGTCCTCTATACCTTTATAGCGGCGAATTTGCCCTAGAAACAGGTACACAAACGATTGGGCATCCAATCCCAGTTTGGCTCTGGCTTCTTGCCTCGTACAATGATTCGGATAAGCACCGATATAACTTCCATGCGGCACTACATACACCTTGTGGCCCCGTTTCTCTCGCCAACTCATCACACGCGGATAAGCCTTTGCCATATCCAGCTTAGCCTGCTCATGGTGCACATGCAAAGCATCAGCCCAGGCAAAAAGAACCGTATTCGCGACGTGGCAAAGGAATGGGAAGCGCTGTTCGTGGGGATTCAGATTATGTACAGTATAGACAACCTTGCTCCCACTGCGTTTGGCTAAGGCAAGCCCTGCCAAAACAGCAGCCAGCAGACGGATGCTGCGAGCCAAACTAGGTGACGCGTACAGCAATTCCAGCCAATGAAGGTGCAAAATGTCGGCCATCCCTCGCCAGGAACTCACCAAGCGCGGAGAAAGCCCATCCGCTACCGAACACGGAATCCCCTCCTTCTGCAAAGCTTCTTGCAAAAGCCTTACATAAGGATTCATGCGAACTTTAGATACCTGAACCACGTGGTAATTTGATCTCACTTTTCCCTGTATACTCCCACAGGCTGGCTAGACACTTATGGTGCGTTGTCCATCAACCTTTTTCGAGCTTCCTCTACATCAACCAATAGGCTTGCGATGAAGCGGCGCACCTCTCTATCCAGAATAAGCACAAACAATCCATAAACAATAACCATAAATGCGCCCGCTACCACCAGAGCGATAAGATCATGTCTTCCAGCCATGTGCGCATACAACCACGTGGCCAACAACGCCGAGAACACGGAAAGCACCGTAGGCAGCCACAATGCCCGTACGTAATCAAAAAATTTACCATAAATGAGCTTATTCGTCAAGGTTGCGGAGATGATAAAGTCAGCGACAGAAACAACAGCAGAGAGCACGCTTACGCCCACGATGCCATAATACCTAGTCGCCGGATATAAGAAGATGCCCATCATGGCAAGCCGCCATAGAGCGATATAGGTCAGCCAGTTGGGCTTTCCCCCTGCCTTGAAAACACTGCCCATGTTAACTGCCACAGCGCGTAGCAAGCCATAAAGCCCTAATATCTGTAATGGTACGATTGCTGGAGCCCACCTTTTTCCATAGAGAGTCTGAATAAAAGGCGCCGCGAAAGTCATGATGCCAACCGATACGGGTACTGACAACAACGAAACATAATGCAAGGTTTTGAAGAACGCAGTACGCAAAGCAGCGATATCTCCTTGGATCTTGGAGTAAGTCGGAAAAAGCACTTGTCCGATAATGCGGGATATCTGCGTAGCAGGCAGGTTCGCCTGATTGTAAGCAAAGCCATAATAGCCAAGTTGTTCCTCACCTAGCACTCGTCCGATAAAAGTATTGTCCAGATTCGTAATGAAGTAGATCAATATGCTGCTACCCACAACGTGCTTGCCATAGTCAAAAAGTGCCTTTGCTTCCTGCCGGTCAAAGCGCAAGCTTGGCCGCCACCATGGAACCACAAGCCAGGCCAGTGCAGTGGTCAAGATCGAATCCACGATCCGGGCAATGACCAGGCTCCAGACACCCAAGCCCATCAAAGCCAGGGCAATGGACACTATCCCATAAGCTAGAGTAGGGATCAAATCCGGAAGCAGTTTCTCGCGAAAGGAAAGGGTTTTGGCCAGCAGTGAAAACTGCACCTCACCAAACGCAGAGACTAGGATATTGACAGAGAGAGCCCGCAGCACAGGTTTGAGTTCAGGTGAACGGAAGAAAACAGCCACATAAGGAGCAGCAAGAAATGCGAGTATAAACAAAATGGTAGCAATACACAGCACCGAGATAAACATGGTATCTGCTGCTTTACGGACATCTCCCTTACGATAAATTAGCGCTGAAGAAAATCCCATCTCACGAAACATTTGTAAGAAATCGATCGCGAGATAGGCCATGGAAACCAAGCCAAACTCCGCGGGGAGCAGCATCCTGGCTAGGATGTACCGTGTGAGCATCACGAACAAATTGTTAACTACGGTGGAAATGCTAACCCAGAAAACCCCGGCTGTAGCTTGCCGTCTAAGCGTCACAGAAGGCCCTCCCTCCGGCACACAACGACAAAATCCCTAGCAAACAAGGATGGCCAACGATGTGCCAACCAGGAATACATCCGTCTGAAGTAGCGCGACCTGACCAACGCAGGATAAAATTCCTTAGCCCACAAGCTGGGGCTCCCGTCCACTTCCAAAACACGCAATCCCCGTAGGCGGCATATCTTCTTCACCTCAGAGACAGTGAAAAAGCGCAAATGCAGCATATCGGTAGGCGAGTTCTGTACGTAAGGAAAGCGCCCTGTAATGATCCACCAACGGCATATCCAATGGGCAATATTGGGCAAACAGACAATGAACTTGCCCCCCGGCCTTAGTACACGCACGCACTCATCGAATGAGCGCTCTGGGAAAAAGCGGTGTTCAATCATTGAATTCGACACGACGGTATCAAAACTAGCATCAGCGAAGGGCAACGGCTCTGTATCCACATCTACTTGATAAGCTTCTATCCCTTTTGCCCGCGCTCGCTCCACAGCCACAATAGACAGATCTGTGCCCGTAACTTTAGCTCCACGTTGCTGCATGAGCTTAGCCAATACACCAGGGCCACAATCCACTTCCAGCACGTTCTCACCACGAGATACACGGCTAGCGATCAGATTCAGACGCTCCATATCAAATGTATCATCGGCCTTGCGCCAATATGCATCATAGAACTCAACTAGATTCATTCTTCCACCTGCCCAGTTTGTCGTTTGCCTTGCCCAGACGAACGTTTTTGCCAATGAGTAATCGCCCTCTTGAGACGCCCAAGCAAGCGCAATGCCGTATGGGCTTTCGCTGCATCTCCAAGAAAGACAAAACGCAATATCTGATAAAGGCGATACCTGCGTGGGTTCTCCCTCTTCATGCGTAATTCGTCTTTAAGCTGCTGGAACCGATCATATCCACGTTCTAATTCCTCAGGAGTCAGCGTGGGCAGACGGAGGATACTCCTGCGTTCATAGTAACTGGGCAAAGATGCACCCTCTATCAGATAGCCCTCACGGACCGACAGTTCATAAAGCTCGGTCATGGGATAGGGATAAAAAACAGAAAACTGCAGATCCGCAGGCTGTAGTTCACGGTTCAGGTCAATAGTTTCTTGGATCATCTCTGCTGTTTCTCCCGGTATGCCAAGCATGTTGCATGTATATACGTCCAATCCATACCGGTGAGCCAGAGCAAAAGCACGCCGAATTTCATCATTGGACATACGGCGTTTCAATATTTCGGCACGCAGTTTTTCATTCCCTGATTCAATGCCGATACGCACCCCACGACATCCAGCCTGGGCTAAAGCAGCTACTATCTCCTCATCGTTAATGCGTTCGACGCGTGTGTTAATCCAAAATGGAAAGGTAAACTCCTTTCCGTACTTTTGGCAAAACTCCAACGTCCAGTCCTTATCCAGGGTGAACACATCGTCCTGGAAATTCAACGTCTTGATTCTATAGCGATTGGCTAAAAAACGAACCTCTGCAAGTACGTTATCCACGCTGCGAAACCGCACATACTTGCCCAACCCTCTGAACTTCTCACGCAAGCTAGGATTACAACAATAAGAACACCCGTATGGACAACCTCGTCCGGCCATCATATCCACCCAGCCATCGTTATTTGCCAAAATCTGAGCAAAATCGAACAGATCGCGATCGGCGAAGGGTAGCTCATCCAGATTTTGGAGCAGTGGGCGCAAGGGATTCTTCATGAGAGCTCCATCTCTCTGCAGCCAAAGGTTGGGAATATGGGTAAAATCCCGTCCCTCCTGCAATGCCGTGACCAAATCCAGCAACGGGTATTCGCCTTCACCCACACAAACCAGATCAAAATCAGGGTTAGCTAGGACTTGTTCTGGCACAAGTGTCGGATGAGGCCCGCCAACAATGCACAACATGCCAGGCAAGGATTCCTTGATCCAACGCGCGCATTTCTCCACATAAGGAAATTGGTGCGTAGTTGCCGAAAATGCGACCAAGTCCGGGGCTATGGCTATAACCTGTTGCAAAAATCCTGCTTTTTCTGGTTCAGTCCAGAGATAAATCAAGGCCGTTTCGTGCCCCGCCTGCTTCAATACACTAGAAAGGTACCCCAAGCCATGGTAATATTTGCGGGCGCCATAGTGCGCTACACCACCGACATCTGAATAGACGAGACAGACTTTCATATTATTCCATTCTAGTATAATTCATAGCCATTTCCCAATACCACTTTGATAAGCCGGAGGTTCATCAGAACATTACTCGCCACATAAGCCAAAGTTCCCTTTCAGCAAAGAATAGTCAACAATACTCACAGCTCCGTCGTTATTGAAATCAGCACGGGCATCGAACCGAGGGAAGAAATTACTCACCAGAATGGAGAAGTCAACGAGAGAAACACAGTCGTCATTATTGGCATCACCCTCCCTGAGCGTACCAAAATCAACTTCATTACGTCCGACATTCAAAAGCACGCCTCTCCGAAGATTCGAAAGAGTATGGCTGCCCTTCACCCGAATGTCATAAATACCCGGCCTTAAGCCTGAAAGGATGAACCCTCCTTGTGGATCAGTAGTAACCAAGTAACGACTCTCGCCAATTGTTATAGTCAATTCAACGACCCAGCTTGGATCTGGGGCTGGCTTGCCAGGACGTTGCATTGTAACTCTGCCCTGGAGTGTGCAAGTCGGCACGTCTGTAGGCGTCGCAGTGGCACTCGCTGTAGGCATTGGCGTCAGTGTGGCAGTCGGTGTTCTAGCTGGTGTGGATGTGATTGTCGGCGTCCTTGTTGGTGTGGGTGTAAGTGTTGGAGTCCTCGTTGGTGTGGGCGTATTCGTTGGCGTAGGTGTAGGTGTGGGCAACACATACACTACCTGTAGTCTGGGCCTGCGATTTAATTCCTGTGCCTCAGAGGAAGCAAAGCGGTAATGATCTGTGCCAGAACCACCCCCGCGCGGCCCTGAAATCAAAAAGCCTTGGTTCGGCAATGCCCCTGTCAGCCAACTCTGCACCGCTGATTTCACATTGAAATCATAAGCTCTACTCTCGCGCACGCCTGTGACCACAGCAATCGGCGTGGGAGAGTAGTAACCAACACTTGCTGCATCTCCTCCTTCGGCCGTCCAGGCCATGCCCTGAGCAGCTTGCTTCCAGGTAGCTTCCGTGTCTACCCAAGGCACAAGTAATGGATAAACGCTCACATCCAGGGTATTAGAAAGGGTGTTGACAAGATACATGGTCAAAAAGGCTTGTTTGATGACCGCACTCTGAGGAATCTCGCTCAGATCAAATTTCAGTAAGCTCAGTAAACTTCCACCGTTGTTGACTTTTAGCTCTGTACTGGCCGCATAGTTCGTGGTAGGTTGATATTGATAGATATAGGTGTCCATCGCACCTGAGTAACCATCAATGCCCTGTTGCAGAGTCCTGTTGAATAGCTCAGGGGAAGCAAAGGGATAGATCAAGTATTGATGGTGCACCTTGCCCAGGCGGTCACGCGGTAGGGATACGGTCAGGTAGCCATCCAGGGGTGAGACAGTGCGCAATGAAAAGTCTCCTGTGGCTGCATTGGAATCCTCCACCGTATAGGTAGCATATGGATCAAAGCCCATCGCACGCAGGTCAAAACTAACATCTAAGGGCAAATTACCGTTTTGGAAGGCACGCCCATCCCAGATGGTCGCCGAGATCACGCGCGTGGCTATATCATAACTGGCTACCACATTGCTGAAACCATCCGCCCAATTGCCGTTCCAATCCTTTTGCCGAATGCGCACCCAATAGTAATCCTTGCTCTCATCAGCCCGGATCATGATATCTGTTGGATTGGCGTTTAGGGTGAAATTCGCCATGAAATCCAAATCGTCAAAATTGGGTAGCCAGTCTACATGATCCCCATCGTGCCAAACGAATGACTTGTGATAGTTCTCTGGCACGAAAAAGCTCTGCATGTGTTGATAAAAGTCCCACGACTGTGCAAACGGGACACGCGTGTCATTCCGGCCGTGGACGACCGCCATCGCCACATGCTTCAAATTCTGGGCCATAGACCTGGCAGAGCGCCGTATCCATTCCAGTGGACACATGCCTGGTCCAGCGAATGGGCAGCCTATATCTGCGATCAATGAGGCTTGCACCGACGGCCTTTGCTCTGCCCACTCCTTGAGGTCAGTCGGGCCAGCCCAATCTACAACTGCAGCGATTCTGTGGGGATATTTGGCAGCCACAGTGGCTACTATACCTCCGCCTACAGAGAAACCACTCAAATAGACCCGATTTGGATCCATATTCAGAGTAGGATCAGCTAGCAAATAGTCAATGGCATCTATAATATCATGCTGCACCGCCAGCGAGGCCGTTCGACCGCCTGTATCAAACCCAGCAGAACGAATATCAGGTGCCAGCAACAACCATTCCCGCACATTCGCCCGCTCGGCATACCGATAAAGCGCTTCCCATTTGCCCTCTCCAACACCTCCCACAGAGACCAACAAGGGCATGGGGCGACCTGGATTGCGGACTATGGGCAATTGATAAAGGGCGCGACGTGTGCTTCCATCGTATGTGCTAGTGAAGGCAAACTCACGAATAGCAGTTCCAGTCACATTCCCTTCAATGACCAGTCGTGCACTATGAGCTAGCCAGCGATCAGTTACATCCGCATTATTGGTTATACTAATATAGTTCCATCCACTCAATACCACATTCGGATTGCTCAAAGTATAGGTCACTGTCTGCCCACTAGCGTAACACGAACAGGTATTGAACACATCATCATCTACATTGGCCACTGGCTGACCGTTGAGGTAAATAGTGTGGTGTACCCCCGGCTTGACGCCACAGGATGAAAGAATTAGGCGCGCAGTTGTGATTGCCCCTTCCCAGATGAGCAACATCCGCGACTCAGCTTTCTGCACGGTACGCCCAACAAGATCAGGAACTATCTCCATACACCCTGACGAGGTTGAAGTCAGTACCGTAGGGGCAAAAAACCGAGTCGGTGTCCGCGTAGGGGTGGGAGAAAATACCGGACTAGCAGTCGCTGTCGGCGTAGGCCCCGGAACAGTTGCGGTAGGTGTCACGGTGGGAGTTGATGTCCTCGTAGGAATCGGAGTGGCTGTCGGAGTCAGCAACGGCTCCATGTACCAGATTTCTAGCAGGGGACGTTTGTTCATGTCGCTGTATTCCGCCGATGCTAAGGGATACGTATCGGCGCTATAAGGCCCACCGCCAACCAGCATTAGGCCTTGGTTGCTTCCGGGGGTAGCAAGCCAGCGTTCCACCAAAGGCTTCATATTGAAAGTGTACACCCCTGCCTGCCTCACATTTCCCACCGTATACACCGCTCTGGATGAACAATCACCAGCCCCTCCTGCGCCTGCAGCCGCCCAGCGTTCAGCCCGGCTTGCCCACTGCCAGGTTGCCTCAGAATCCACCCAGGGCCGCAATATCTCATAGGCGCTGATACTGATACTCGAACTCCTGCTCTCCAATAGATTCACTGTCAACTTGGCTGCCTTGATCTCCATACCCGCAGGAACAGGACCCAAATCGAACTTTAGCAACGCCTTGCGGCGTGCATCATAACCTAGAAGCAACCGAGTTGATAAGCCATGGGGCTCCTCCGGACCTTCGCTCGACCATGAAGTAATGTAGGTATCTCGTGCCCCCGTATAACCATCTACCCCCTGTTGCAGGCGCAAGATTCTTAACTCTCGGCCTTGTGCCGGATAGATGACATAGCGACGGGTTATATTTCCCAACGAATTTCGCGGTACCGTCAAAACTAATTTGCCCGCAGTGGGCACAACCGCTGAGCGGAAAAAGAAATCGCCCATTTGGTCATCGTATTCTTCGATATCATAAGCCGCTGCGACGTTGAGGCCCATCTTGGACAAGTCGAGCGTGATGGTAAGTGGTTTGCCCTCGGCAAAATCCCCCTCCCTTGCACTCACCCAAATAGTATTGGTCCCGGGATCGTACCTAGCGCCAATTTCGACCCAACCACGCCAAGCGGTGGGCAGGGTATCCATTTTGTCTACGCGTAACCAATAGTAATCCTTGCCCTCATCAGTAATGATCTTTAGTTCGCGCGGATTCTCCACCAAGGTGTACTGAGCCAGGAATTGCAGGTCAGTTTCACTTACCCCAGGAAGCTCAGGCGTGTGCCCTCCGGAATGCTGATAAAACTCCTTAAAAGTAAGAACTGGATCGTAGAATGGTGGCATAGCCTCATTATAGAGCCTAGATGATTGGGTAAAGGGCACTCGATCATCTGCTGTGCCATGCACAATGCGCATCGCCACATACTGCAGATTGCGCGCCAGCAAACGACTGGAGCGACGAGCGTACTCGAAATTCATGTAAGGAGTACCGTTGAATTCGCGCTCCAAGACACTAGCGAGATCCCCCCGTTCCTGGTACCATTCTGCATAGCTCGTCACACCCGCATAATCAATAGCTCCCGCGAAGACATCCGGGTACTTCGCCGCCATGGTGGCAGCAATGCCTCCACCAGTTGAAAAGCCCGCGATATAGACCCGTCTTCGGTCCACATTGTAACGGGTCTGTACATACTGTAATAGTTTGATAATATCTTGCTGAACTGCCATAGAGGGTGTCCTGGCTGGCGTGGCCGAAGTACTGTTCCAACCCTTGCGCATGTCTAAAGAAGCCAACAGCCAGCCCATCTCATTCGCTCGGACCGCATACCGAATTAGCGCATGGTCCTTGTCTTCTCCTGTACCAGGCACAGAGATAAGCAAAGGAGTAGCTACACCTGGATTGTAGCCGATAGGTATTTGCACTGCCCCCTTTATTGGTGTCCCATCAAAGTCATAGGAAAACTCGAAATAAGAGCGCGTCACGCCCGTGATGTCACCGCTAAGGATGATGTGAGCCCCATAGACTTTTACACTATCCCAAGAACTCGCCTCATTAGTGATGGTAATAAAATTAGTGTAACTGGGCCCAGGATTGACCAAGCTGGGGTCTATCTCAAACCTCGCCTGATAACCACGGCGCCGTTCCTCATTGCATTCGCAGTTTTCGGTTGCAGTAATCGGAGCTCTTCCAACAAGCTGGCCATTGAGATAGATCGGTTGAGGGCTTTCACTGTTACAAATGGTCAATCGCAATTCAGCCGTCCAAGGAGTCCCTTGCCAGATAAGCACCATCATCTCCCTATTCGACACTGGCTGCTCGGGATTAACCTTCAGGCATTGATCAAATTGCCAATCAGCTAGCGTCGAGGTAATAACCGTTGGAGGGAAAGGCATAGGCGTTTTGGTTGGAGTCCGTGTAGGCGTTGGTGTGGCCAATGGTGGTGCACCTTCATAGATTACCACTAACTTAGGGTGATAATTGGTCATGGCACTGTCAGAACTGGTGACCTTGTAAGTCACGCTAGCTGCTACCGTTCCTCCTTCCAACAGCAATCCGTGGTTTGTCGTCGGATTGTTCACCCAAACTTGCACTACATTCGTCAGATCCAGCACAATATCTCCAGAAGACAAGTTCGCTTCGCTTTGGCAGCAAGGATCACTAGAGCGTGAAGCCCCCTCACATCCGCCTCCACCCCACCAATTGACCCCTTGTGAGGCACTACTCCAGGTTACCTGAGACTCAACCCAGGGTTGCAACACTTGATAGCACAATAAACGCATGGGATAGGAAGCTGTCCGGCTGCTGACATGCAGGGTCAACGTTGCCGAAAGGACATGCACACCCTCTGGAATATGTTGCGCTAAATCAAACCTGATCAGCGATCGCTGCCAACCATCGCTCCTGAGCCATAGCTCACCGTGTGAGCCTTGATTCTCATTTTCAGAGAAGTAGTTAATAAAAGCATCTGCTGCACCACGATATCCAGCAGGTGAAACACCGGATTGAAAGGTAACGGTGTACACCCCTTGCTGCATTTGGGCTGGCAGAGCAGCAACAGCTGTTACTTGGTTCGCAAAGTTCCAGGAAGCTGTTAACCAAAGACCTACGGCCAAGGCTAGAGCAACGACAAAAAGGACGGATGTTCTAGTCATTGAGCCTCCCCTGGCAGATTATAATAGTGGCAATACCCTACTAAATAGACGCGTAACATACACTCCATTCTATTGTGTGGGCAGCAGTTCGTCAAAGAAGGATCGCTTTCAAAGCGAGGTATCAATTCGCTTACGCGCATAAACGGCGATCTTGGTAAAAGGATTGATATTGATGCGTATCTTATCCAAGCCTAGCTTGTATACCAGGTGAGTAGCTATCTTCGTCAGCACTCCATCCCAAGTGTAGTATTTCAGCCGCTCCATAGCAGGTCCCAAATAAAAGACCTTATCCGCACTTTCTATCTTCAACACCTCAAAGCCTGCTCGCCGCAACATCCCAGTGATCGTCCGTCGGGAAAAGAAGTAGATATGTTCACGCACGCGACGCAACTCTTCCCAACGCTTACCCAACAAGCGAGCCACAAG
>JBMFPM010000006.1:10795-16909 GCA_049969135.1 Anaerolineae bacterium | reverse complement strand
GGGGTGCTGCAGCTTGACTAATGGAGCGCTTCTTGAAACGAACTTGTGGCGCAACAAGGACAACATCTACTGGTTTGGCTGCAAAGTCATAGACAGCGACTTCGGCTGCAGAGAGCAAGATCATCTCCAAGTCAGTTCCCTTAGCCTTAGCTGCCTCCTCGGTCTTGGCGGCTAGGAGGCTTGATGATGCCCCCAGGGCACAGAACATGAGCACTTTGATTTTGTCCATTGTTCCCCCTCATCAGTTATTGATAGTTAATTCTAGCATATTATGGCTTATTTCTTGACCGCTTGCACAATCTGTTCGAACAACTTTTCTCCATCCACCATTCCATACGTAACCGGGTCAATAGCCTGAACAACAATGCCCAATGGCTCCGCCATCTGTGCGATGGCACGTCGCTTGTACACCACTTGTGGAGCCACCAATACAATGTCTACCGCACGTGCTTTGAAATCATAGGTGGTCACTTCAGGCACTGGGATGGCATGTATTTCCAGTTGGTGTCCATGCCGTTGTGCCGCCTCAATCGTGCTGGCTTCCAATAAACTGGAGGACATCCCTGCTGCACATACCAGCAACACCTTATATACGGCCATAGTATTCCTCCTCCTTTACTGCTTAGAGGCTGCAGCCATAGCTTGCTCAATGCAAGGGTGGAAAGAGATCCCCGTGAGCCTCAATATAATCATCCAGGATACGCTTGGCAATCTCATAACTGGGTACCAACGGGTGCAAAGCCAGGGCGTTGAGAGCGAGTTGATAAGAGGAAGAGAGAGCCGCTGCGATAGTAAGACGTTCGTATTCCTTTACCTGCTTCATTAAGCCTAGAGCGTGGTCAGGAACCGTGCCAATGGCTATGGGGCGCACAGTGGATTTCCCCAGGTAGCAAGTAACCTCCACTACATCCTGTTCCTTCATGCCCGAGATAGCCCCCCGGTTCGGGACATTCACAATGGAAACGCCTTGTCGCATGCCGCTCAGGCACTCCATCACTCCCAGGGCGACTCCTTCATACCCTTCCTCTTCAATCGCCGATCTTACTTCTTCCTTTGCGAATGGCTTGTGGCCCGTCTCTGTAGCCATGTAGGTCTCGCCGCGTTTCACAAGATACGAAATGTAAGCCTCTTGAATCTGTTTCTCGTCACCTTCTTTGCGCAGACGCTTCAGTTCTGCAAAAAGCCAGTCATTGAGCTCCTGGATTTGTTCCCCGCGCGTTTTGCCCGCACCCAAGATGTGCTGCACAGCTTCCTCAGTATGATAATAGAAATATAAATACTCGTTGGGTATCATGCCTAGCGCATCGAGAAAATCGGGATGGAAAGGCAGTCCTGCAATGGCTGTTTTGCTTTGCTTCACAACAGCGATGATTTCTGGTAGGATGTCCCGCCCCCCGAGATAAGCTGCTTTCACCCAGCCAAGGTGGTTGAGGCCAAAATATTCGAGAAACAGATCTTCAGGCGGTACATGTAGGGCAGCAGCCATTGCCCGCTGCATAGCAGCAGGGTTATCGCATATACCCACTACGCGCGGGAACCCTACGTGGTTGATGATGGCTTCGGTGATCAACCCAGATGGGTTGGTGAAATTAATCAACCAAGCCCTTGGTGCCAGTTCTTCGATGAGCTTCACATACTGGAAAATCACCGGGATGGTGCGCAAGGCCATGGCAAAACCGCCAGGACCCGTCGTCTCTTGTCCAAGCACGTGGTAGCGTAAGGGCACACGTTCATCAACGACACGGGAACGAATACCCCCGACGCGGAACGTGGTCAGGACATAATCGGCGCCTTCGATGGCCTCGCGAGCATCTGTTGTCCACATAGTACGGAAGGAAACCTCGTGCTCGCGCAACACCGGCTCACAAACCATACGGATTAGTTCCAAATGCTCGGCGTTGACATCCATCAGGTACAAGTCAGTGAGGTTCAATCTTTCTTGACGGCGCAATATTCCGCGCAGCATGAGCGGAGTGCGCACGCCTGCTGTGCCGATAATAGTTAGTTTCAATGGCTTACCTCACAAAACAGGATTAGGAATAAGGGAGGGTGCCTGAACAGCACCCTCCCCTATGCCCGTGAAATTGTGGGAGAAAAACGGGCTAGGCTCCCTCTTTCTCCAGTACTTGGCGTTCCCAGGCACGGAAGAACGGATACCAGATAATGCCTGGGATGATGAATTCGGTGAAAATGACCAGGATACTTGCCCGTATATCGTATCCTGTCGCCAGGTACATCAGGATAGGCGAGGGTAATGTCCACGGCGCAGCGACCGCTGTTGCTCTTACCAGCCCTAGCACATGGGCCGCGTACGCAACGGTAGCATTGATAAAGGTGATCACAATGAATGGGATAGCCATCACGGGGTTAAAGATAACCGGCGTGCCAAAGGTAATAGGCTCATTGATGTTGAAGATGCCGGGCCAGATACCCAACCATCCCACGCGGCGCAGACGGGCTGACTTGGAACGGAGCATGTAAATGGCCAATGGCAGCGTGGCCCCAGAACCACCGGGCACGACATAACTGCGGAAGAGATCTGTGTAAATCCAGGGCAGGGGCTTGCCTGCGGCCAATGCCGCGGCATTGTCAGCTAAGTTGCTGGTCCAAATGGGCGAGAGCACGATGCCAATGGTCAGGTCACCGTGAATGCCCAATGTCCACAGGAAAGCATGCAGCGTCTCGGCGATGGCGCATGCTACATAAGAGGAAGCAGCAGGCACGATCTTAGACAACGCCACCACTACACCGTGGGCGAGGTCAATCCCCAATACAACGCGCACGATCCAAGCCAATGCAAAGACGGCAATCATGGGGATCAAGGCGATGAAAGCAGCGGTGATGGATGGCGGCACGCCAGCAGGCATTTTGATGACCAAGTTGCGTTTCACGAACCAGTTATAAATCTCCACCGTCAGCAGGCTGACGATGATGGCCGTGAACAGGCCTTGGTTATCAAAATATGTACCAGGCAATCCCTGCTCACCCCATGCGCCCAAGATAGGGCTAGCGATAGTGATAAAGGCTAGCAATGATAGAGCAGAGGGCATCAGAGGATCCAGACCTTTGCGCCGTGCGAGATGGTAAGAAATAGTCACTGACGCAAAGACAGACAACAAACCATAAGCCATGTTAAACGGCACCCACAGCTTGCTGGCCAGGTCCGGATTTGCATCCAAGTAATCCAGCCAGGATTGCACAGGGAATTGGAGGAACAGGAGGCTGAATGCGCCTGTAATCAAGAGGGGCATCAAGCCGGCCAATCCATCGCGCACAGAGGCCAGATGAGGCTGGTCAAATAGCGGTGCCAATGCCTCCATTGCCTCAGAGAGCCTATCAGCCCAACTTTTCTTTTCAGCAGATGCGGTAGCCACTTGAGTACTCCTTTCTTTTTGATGATGATAATTGTCCTATCTAGAAAGTTAGCTCAGCAACCAATTCTTTGGTTCCCTTTGCATCACCTCCTTGTGCCACAAGATAGGGTCCGCTGCAACACTGACAACACCTGAGCTCAAGCTAGTGGACCCGCTTCATCTGCTAAAGTGCGATGAGGCATGAAGCGCATTGCCTACATGCATAATTTTATATGAAAATGCCCCTATTGTCAAAAAGGCTTCGCGCGAAAGTTTGGGCATCCAATATAGTGCGCAGGCATTGCCCTGGCGAGAGTTTCGCCAGCAGGCGCATTTGGGTCAGGTCAACTGGATCAAAGCGCAGAACTGAGGACGTTTTTCTCGACTCGCGCACTCTTCTAACTCGATCTATTTCCTCTGGCATCGTCTTGCACCAGCCGTGCCACTTTCTGTCCCATTTCTACCGCATAGTTTGAACCTCTGTCCCATGGATAGACCTGGCTCATACTGGCGAAGTACAGCCCCTGGACGGGTGTGCGTATGGCTGGAATTTGCTGGGAATAGTAAACAGGCACTACCGGCTGGGCATATTTTCGTCGGAACAGCCAGCTCTTGCGTACCCAGGATGGGTCAAACTCGGGATTGAACGCAGTCATGGCGGGCAGGAATTCTTGCAGAATCTCTTCCTTGCTCATGCGAAAGTAGCGGTGCTCTGGCGGTGGATAGGTCCCTAAGTAAACGATATAATCACCGCCATAATGCTCTGGGGATTGGTAGTTGGTATGTTCTACAAAAGCGAGGAAGGGAAACTGGCCTTGGGGCAGGTTGATCCAATAGAGGCCATCTGTAATGGGCCGCTTCAAAGCCAGGATGAGGGTCAATGCGCCAATGGAGCGCAACTCGCGTATCTGCGCTGCATAGTGCTCAGGCAAGTCCGGTGCCAAGTGCAGCATCGTCTGCGGTGGAACTGTTGCGATCACTGCCTCGAACTCATGCACAGTCTCCGCCACATGTACACGGAGGCGTGGCGCGCTTCCTTCGATGCGGTACACTGGCGTATTCAAGTGCACCGATCCGCCCTGAGCCTGCACTTTGTCCATCAGAGTGTTGATGAGTGTCTGATAACCCCCAATATAGTAACCCAAGCGCGGCGTGCGCTTGTGAAAGCGTGCCCAGAACCAAGCCATGTTGACTTCACGGTAATAATCTCCGAATTTGCCTGCCAACAGTGGCTCCCAGAGCGCTTGATAAGCGTTTTGTCCCACATAACGGGGCAGCCACTCGTGCGCTGTGACGCGTTCCAGCGGTTGCCAATTCTGGGAAAGGCGTAAGTAGAGGATCACAAGCCCAACGCGCATCTTGTCCAGGAAGGACAGGTATGGATAACGCAGCACAGCGAGCGGGCTGTCAAAGGCATGGGCGGCACCATTTTGCCAGATAGCGGTGATTGGTCTTGGGAAGAATACTTTATCTGCAATCCCCAGCTCCTGGTTCAGGTTCAGCAGGATATGGTCCGAGGCGAAGATGTGGTGATAGAACATCTCCAGGGACCACTCCCAATTTTCGTCTTTGAAGGTTCCACTCAAGCCACCAGCTTGGGGTGCCTGTTCAAAAACAGTTACTTTGTGCCCCTGTTTGCCCAACTCATAAGCTGCCGTCAAGCCGGTAAAGCCGGCTCCAACAATGCCAATTTGCATGTTTCTACTGCTCCCATTCTACTCGCTGGTGCGCACCCGTCACAGCCCGCTACTGACCTCTATCTGGCAGCATGCCAACTAGGATCCTTTCCATCGCCATCGTATGGCTGCAGACACCCCTTTGAGCAAAGAAGTGACAGCCGCATTGCCATGTCCCGTGATCATAGCGCACGGTATATGTATCATGATCCCCCCGAAAAATCACCTCAAATTGGAGAAAGCGCACGCGGTCTTTTTCTTCTGCGTACCGCCTTGCCTTCTCAATCTTGCTCACCATCCCCGAGTCCATAAATCCTCCTTGCTGGCAATACGCTTTATGAAATGTCCCGTAATCGTTTCTTCACAAAATCAATGTTCCCAATAGCCCATGGATCCACCTGATACAGCATCGCCAGATAAAAAGCAACATAATCGCCAAAATGCACCGTGGAGAGTATCTGAGCCAGTTTGCTATGCCCACGCGCTTCAATCACATCGAAAGAAAAGCCATGCTGTTGCAATAGATCGCGCACAATATCAAAGCGCGTTTGTACGCGTGGATGGTTTAGCGAGGAGGTTAGCATCAGTACGTGGACATAGCGCGGCAGGTCCGGTGGGGCGGGATACCCCACTACGGAGTTGTGGCACAGTTCAGGCACTATATCGAAGCAAGCCCAAGTCTTGGCGTTTTCATTGAACTGCCCCTTCCAGCGGCGCGCAACTTCACTCAGATGCTCTGCGGCATATACTACAGGCACTCGCCCATAAAGCTTTTTAGCCAGCGATTTCGCCGCATTCTTTGTCAAGGGTATAGTTTCTCTAATCTCTTCCTGCCACTGGCGCATGACAGCGATAGCCTCGGCAACATCGGCTGACTTGTCGCTCACCAGCCCCAAGTGTTGCATAATGCCCAGCAGGGACATAAGGGCATAGCCCAATGCGGCCCGAGGCTGTGTCTTGTAGTGGTATAGATACAATGGCAGGCCGTATGCGCGAGTGAGCTGTGCCAACTCGCCTCCTGTAGCTATAGACAACAGTTTTGCGCCACGCCGTAGCGCTTCTTCAAAGCCGCTCAGCGCCTCTTC
>JBMFPM010000006.1:0-10785 GCA_049969135.1 Anaerolineae bacterium | reverse complement strand
ACCGGAGTAGCTGCAGGCAATGACCAGAGTGTGCTGGTCAACAAAGGCGGGCACGCCATAATCACGGTGCACAATGACGGGGATAGGACATTCGTCTAACAGTAGGTTGCGCAGTAGATCGCCGCCAATTGCTGAGCCTCCCATACCAAGGATAACGACTTGATTTACTTTGCCATAGCCCTCTGGCAATGCCAAGTTTTGGATCTCTTTCCAGGCGTCCTCACATTGTTGAGGCAATCCCGCGATGTGGCCCAGCATTCCCTGTGGATCAAGAGCGGGAAAGCTTTGGTATGCATCTAAATCAAGCATTGGTTCCTCTTTCAAAACGATGATGAACTTGCCGTTTGAGGAGCGTCTTTCCTCGTTCGCCGTTCTTCCTTTTGTGTTCCATCTGTTTGGCCCACGCGATCCGACCCCAATTCTTGCACTGCAAGGCGGTAGACAGCGCGTCTGGGCCAGCGCGCCATCTTGGCGACTTGGCTTGCAGCATCACGGCGACTCAGTCCCCTTCGGATCATCTCTGACAGGGCCTGTCGCACCTGCGATTCTTCCCAAGCAGTTGCCTCACTATCAGGCGCACCTGCAAACACCAGGGTGAACTCTCCACGCGGAGCAGCTTGACGAAAATGGAGCAACGCATCGTGAACCGTGCCTCGCCAAATCTCTTCATACTTTTTGGTCAATTCACAAGCCACGACCAACTGTCTGTCTCCGCACATGGCATAAATGTCCTCTAGTGCAGCCACCAAGCGGTGTGGTGCCTCAAAGCAGACGATCGTACGAGGTTCGGCGCGTATGGAAGCTAGCATTCGCTGTCGTGCAGTGCGGCGTCGTGGCAGGAAACCAAGGAAGACAAAGCTGTCTGTCGGCAGACCGGATATCGCCAAAGCAGCCAGGACCGCAGAAGGGCCTGGCACAACTTGTACGGGGATGCCAGCAGCAATCACTGCCTGTACCAAACGGTATCCTGGGTCGGATATGGTCGGCATGCCCGCTTCTGAGACCAGCGCCACATCCTGTGTTTCCAGAGCGTGCAAAATCTCTTCCTGTCTGACCAATTCGTTGTGTTCGAAGAAGCTAATCATCGGCGTGTGAATGTCATAGCGAGTCAGGAGTTTGGCAGTAGTTCGGGTGTCTTCGGCAGCAATAAGCTGCACCTCGCGCAATACGCGCAGTGCACGCAGGGTAATATCTTCTAAATTTCCAATCGGTGTCGCTACGACATACAGCACGCCCATTAGTTGGAATTATAACTGAGAAATCGCCCCGTGCCTAACACCACATCCGAAGTTGTTACGCTCTCGCGGGCGAACGGCCAGACAAACGGCGGAAGAGGTTTCGCCATTCACCCTTCTCCCAGACAACAAGCAGGGGCACCGCGGTGAAGATGGATGAATAAGTACCGCTGATCAAGCCAATCAGCAGGGTGGCAATGAACTGGCGGATGGTTGCTCCCCCAAAGAACAGGATAGCCACCAGGATGAAGATTGCGTTCAACTGTGTGGCTAATGAGCGATGGATTGTTTCCAATAGGCTGCGGTTCACGATCAGTTCATAGGGTTCGCCACGGCGTTTGGGGATGTTCTCTCGGATGCGGTCAAAGACCACGATGGTGTCCTGCACGGAATAGCCAGTTACAGTGAGCATGGCCGTGAGAAAAAGGGCATCAGCCTCCCAACCTAGCAGCAGACCCAAAATGGAAAAGACCCCCATAGTAACTAGGACATCATGGAACGTTGCGGCAGTGGCACAAATGCCATACCGCAAAGCGTTAGGCACTTTTCGCCAGGCAAAAATAATAAAGCCCATGATGACGATGGCGGCCGCGATGATGGCGGTAATCGCACTCTGTGTGACCTCGCGCCCTACCGTGGGTCCTACCTGATCGAAACGCAACTCGGTTAATGGCCCGAACTTGCTGATCAAATCAGCTTGAATCTGAGCCTTCTCTCCTTCCCCCAGTTCCTTTGAGCGGATAAGCACGGTCTTGGCATCTAGAGTCGTCTGCACAAGAGTGTCACCATAGCCATGCTCGACGAATACCTGTCGGACCTCCGCTGGCATCACTGGTTGCTCGAAGGCTAACTCCATGAGTGCACCGCCGGTAAAGTCAATGCTCAAGCGCACTGGGCTGCCAAAACGCACCATGGAGATGCCCATCGCGATGAGGCCAGGCACGATAATCAGAGCTGAGATCAGAAAGTACCAGTATCGCTTGCCAACAATGTCTGTCATGAAACCTCCACAAAAATTGCGGGATTGAAGCCCTTATGAGTCAAAGTCGCGCCCTCGGGATGTTACAAGCCGATCAGCCATTTGCTATCGCGCAGGTTCTCTCCTCCGATAGCGTAAAGCGTACGGAGAATAGTGCGCGTAACGGTAATCGCGGTGAACATGCTGACGAGCACACCCAAGAAAAGCGTGACGGCAAAGCCTTTGACCATGCTGGCGCCAAAATTGGAACCGAACCAGTAGAGAATCGCGCACGTGATCAAGGTGGAGAGGTTGGAATCACGAATAGAAGTCCAGGCACGGTCAAAACCAGCCTGAATAGCAGAGCCGAACCGCTTTCCTTGACGAAGTTCTTCCTTCATGCGCTCAAAAATCAGAATATTGGCATCTACCGCAGTGCCTATAGAGAATAGAAAGCCTGCGACACCGGGCAAAGTCAGTGTCACGGGAATCAGCTTGAACAGGCTGAATGTAACTAGTGCATAGATAATCAACGCTGTATCCGCTACTAAGCCGTGCAGGCGATAGTAAACTAGCATGAACAATAGGACGATGATAACTCCAATAATGCCTGCGCGAGTGCTTTTGGCAACAGAATCCTGGCCCAACGTAGGGCCTACGGTACGGTTTTGGATGACCTTCAGTGGTACGGGTAATGCACCATATCGCAACTGGATAACGATACTGCGTGCCTCAGAGAGCTTAAAGTCCCCCGTGATGCGGCCTGAGCCTTCGGTAATGGCGCTCTCGATGCGCGGGCAGGAGATGATGACCCCATCCATTGCAATGGCTAAGTAACGTCCAATGTTGGCCGCAGTGTGCTCGGCAAAGATTTTTGCCCCTTCTTCGGTTAGGGTGAAGTTGATCTGGGGCCGGCCGTATTCATCTTGTCCAACTTGTGCCGTCTTCAGGTGTCTTCCGGTGATCACCGTGCGGAAGATGCGCGGGCGCGGAGTGGGTGAAGGTGTGGCTTCAGCAGTTACCGTAGGTGAGACAACCTCTGTGGGAGTAAGCGCTGGAGTAGGCGTTGCTGTTTCTGTAGCCAGAGCAGTAGCGGTTGCGGTTGGTTCGGGGGTAGGAGTTGGGATGCCGAACTCGCCACTTTCACGAAAGCTGGTCTGAACTTCCAAGCCCGGGGGCAGGAAAGTATTGCCGGCATCTATGAATTCCAGGAGGCCAGTCTGGCGCAGAGTGGAAATAGCCAACTCGGGGTCCTGAATGCCAGGCAATTCAACGACGATACGGTTGGAGCCTGCCAGTTGTACGAGGGGCTCCACTACCCCTAGGCCGTTCACACGGTTGTCAATAATGCCTTTGACCGCAGCCATAGCATCTGCGTCCACCTGTTGTCCCGGAGGCAAATCGGCTTCCAGTACTACTTGTACACCACCTTGCAAATCAAGTCCGCGGTGCACTATGATGTCGCGATCAAAATGGATCGGGCCAAAATGGATATGCAGGCCAGGGTTGTTAGGCCAGACAATCCAGATCGTGATACCTGTTACGATGATGATAAGCATCAACAAAGTCATGTCACGCTGCTGCATCAAATTCCTCCAAGGTTTTGAACAGACAAATAATAACCACACCCCTTGCCGGGTGTGGCCGGCTTGTACCTGTTCAGGTTGCTCGATTATATGCTATCCCTACTGGTCTGTCAAATTACCATCCTGCTTGCGCTTGGGCGTATAGCCTTCTAAGAATTCTCGTGCAATATCGAGAACCTGCGATTCAGTCAAGTCATCGGTCATGATGTACAAGTCGCAATGGGCGCGTGCATGGGCCAAACGCCGTCTTTGCTCTTCCACGCACCCTACCACGTAGTGGCGCTGTCCGCGCCGATAGATCACCTCTTCGCTGGCATCCAGATAAATCAACACATCCGGTCGCGAGATGGCCTGCCACATATAAGGGACTTCGGAATGCTCTTGCCCGCATTCGCGCACTTCGTAGCCCAGCTTGCGCAGCCCTTGCGCTAGTG
This sequence comes from Anaerolineae bacterium, assembly GCA_049969135.1. Lineage (GTDB taxonomy): Bacteria > Chloroflexota > Anaerolineae > UBA2200 > UBA2200 > JACIWX01. The sequence goes on along the minus strand of JBMFPM010000006.1, from coordinate 6,572 downwards.
CAGTTTTGCCACTTCCGCAAATGCCTACCAGGACTATACGCATAACGTTGCGCCTCCCATCCCGTTATAGGCATGGCAGTTACGGTGTTTCAGAGAGGTGGCAGCGGAAAACGAACAGCCAGCCGTCGAATATTGTCCATTGCTTTCCTTGGTACAAGAGCCAGTACGAGCACACTCATGTCATCTTGTGGGCGACCGTGGTCTAATTCTATGGCATGGGCTAACAAGGCATCAGCCAATGTAGGAGCGGTGCATTGATTTTCTTTGACCAAAGAAGCAGCATGGGTCAGGGCATCAAACGACGTGCCAAAGCGACGCCCGGCATGGAGCACGCCATCTGTAAAGGCAATTACCCAGATATTGGCTGCTATCGGAATTTCGGTGATGCTGGGCTTTGTGCCGGCATAGATACCGATAGGTTGGCTTGGCTCATCGAGCGTCTGCCACCCCTCTTTGTCCAAGAGCAATACCGGGCAATGGCTGTTACGGGATATAACGAGCGTGCGTGTGACCAGGTCAAGGGAAACCATGCTCAGTTCAGCCGATATTTGGCCTTGGCGATAGGTGCGTAGGTAATCATGTGTCGCTCTGGCTGCTGCGCCGTCGCGTACACCTTCCGCTAACAGCGAGATAGCCTTGCGAGCTACCAGATTGCTGATGCGTTTAGCGGATTGCCCGCTTTGCTGGCCATCCACTAGGACGAGCGACAGCCCGCCATGAGGCCGCTCGATCATTTCCAAGGTATCACCGCTTTCGCGCACCGCGTATTTACTAACCTTGGCTGCGCCCACTTGCAATTCAAGTTCTAGCGTTTCTTCCTGCACTTGCATAGCAATAATTATACTTCTTGTGCCCCTTTACTCAAAGATGGCGAATTGAAAAGGGATGCCAGTATTTTGACAAAGTGTTGGGATAATTTATAATGAAAATGCAGACAGGAGAGACTGCTGTGGACATCACGTTAGGTTTGTGTTGGACTTTCTGGGGATGGGTAGGAACAGCTTTTTCCCCTTATGGGTTAGCTGGCACTACGTTGCCATTCTCCACGCCAGAGGAGGCGATGGCTCTTTTGCTGCAGAAATGGCCGGGTGCTCAAGAGGGCTTGCATCCACGCTTAATGGCCTTGCATGATAAGCTACAGCGCTATTTTCGAGGCGAGCTTGTAGATTTCCGTAATGAGGTTCTTGACGCACATCAAGCCACAGATTTTCAGGTACGGGTATGGGATGCAGTGCGCTCCATCCCTTGTGGACAGGTCCGTTCCTATGGCTGGGTGGCTGCACAGGTTGGTTCGCCTCAGGCTGCTCGTGCTGTAGGGCGGGTTATGGCTACCAATCCTTTTCCGATTGTTGTGCCTTGTCATCGCGTAGTGGGATCCAATGGGCAATTGGTTGGGTTTGGCGGTGGGCTAGACATGAAACGTCGTCTGCTGGAACTTGAGGCCGCACAAGTTCAAAGAAAACCATTCTATACGACGTGACTATTGTGTCTACCAGTGAGAAACGAGAGCTAGCTAGTTTGCGGATATGGCATTTTTGTGTTAATATTTTTTGTGTTTGGGTCACCGTTGCCCCCCATTTCTCGCTGTGGAAGTGGGGGGCTTGTTATTCGCCCTGTGAATAAAGGAGCAGGCTGCAGCTTATGCGTATCGGTATAGACGCCCGTCTTGTTTACTATAGACAAGCTGGCATTAGCCAATATACACTTCGTTTGTTGGAGGAGTTCGCTGCGATTGATCCCGATGATGAGTTTATTGTCTTTCAAAGTCGCAAAGACCGCGCCACGCTGGTCAATCAACCCAATTTCCGCAGACATTCCCTATGGACGCCTCCTCATCATCGCTTGGAGCAATTGCTGTTACCATTGGAAATCGCTATGGTGGATATGGATGTCCTGCATAGCCCGGATTTCATTCCTCCATTCCGCCGCCGCTGCAAATCCGTTATCACGATTCATGACCTCAATTTCTTGCTATATCCCCATTTTCTCACCCCTGAAAGCGCCAGTTACTACGGTCAGATAGACCAAGCGGTCCGTAACTGTGACCATATTATCGCCGTATCGGAGAGTACCAAGCGAGATATTGTCCGTCTCACAGGCGCTCCTGAAAGCAAGATCACAGTAGTGTATGAGGCAGCAAATCCTATCTACCGGCCTCTGCAAGACAAGCGCCTCTGTCAGCAAGTCAAAGAGAAATTTCACATTGACAATGACTATATCCTCTTCGTGAGCACGATTGAACCACGTAAGAATGTGCCCACTTTGCTGATGGCTTATAAGCAGTTGTTGGACAACTACTATGCCGACGTCAGTTTGTTATTGGGCGGGGAAAAGGGCTGGCTTTTCGATGAAGTATTTGCTTTGGTAGAAAAGCTGGGCCTCCAAGGTCGTGCTCGTTTTCTGGGCCGTGTTTCACCCGAGGACTTGCTGGGGCTTTACAACGCCGCGCGGGTGCTTGTTCATCCCGCTTTTTATGAGGGTTTTGGACTACCTCCGCTGGAAGCCATGGCCTGCGGGACACCGGTAGTCGTGTCCAATACTTCCTCACTGCCTGAAGTGGTGGGAGATGCGGCGCTTTTGGTAGACCCCACAGACGTGGATGGCATGGCTGTGGCGATGTGGCGTTTGTTATCCGATGAAGCATTGCGCCAGCAGATGATCGAAAAAGGTCTGAAACGCGCTCGCCTGTTTTCTTGGAGGAGGGCAGCGCTGGAAACTTTGGAAATTTATCGCCGCCTAGCACAATAGCCAAAGATGGCCAAACGTATTCTTTTTCTAACACCGCAGTTACCTTATCCCCCGCAGCAGGGCACAGCCATACGCAATTACAATCTGATCCGGCAGGTAGCCAAGCGACATGAAGTGCACTTGCTTTCTTTTGCGGGCACCCCTGCTTCAGCAGCTGATCTCAGTCCGCTCCGTGATCTATGCGTTGCTCTGAACGTGGTGCCCGCTCCGCATCGCAGTAACTGGAAACGCCTGTTGACGGTTTTGGCTTCACCACGCCCAGATATTGCCCACCGTTTGTCTTCCCCCCTTTTCACCCAGAAGCTGGAGGAAGTGCTCAAGGAAAGCAAACCAGATGTTATACAGGTTGAAGGGCTGGAGATGGCTCAGTATGGTCTATGGGCGCGGCAATTGGCTGGTGAGGAACTGTTGCTTGTGTATGATGCTCACAACGCAGAGTACTTGCTGCAACAGCGTATTTTCGAGGCTGATGCACGCCGGCCGCGACGTTGGTTAGGTGCATTTTATTCCTTTATCCAATGGCAGAAACTGCGCCGTTACGAAGCGCTGGTCTGCCGTCAGGCGCAACGCGTGATTGCGTGTTCTGCGGCGGACGCAAAGGCTTTGGCCCGCTTGATTCCTGGCCTGGAAGCGATCATGATCCCCAATGGTGTGGATACGCAGTACTATCGACCTCATGTAGTGGCTGCTCTGCCGCTTGGCGCGCAAGCTATGGTCTTTACGGGCAAGATGGATTTCCGACCCAATGTAGATGCTGTCCTCTGGTTTTGCACGGAGGTACTGCCTATTATCCGGCATGTTTTGCCAGACGCACATTTTTACATTGTGGGCAAGAATCCCCATCCACGGCTTGCACCGTTGCGGAATCTGCCAGGTGTAACTATAACCGGTTTTGTCGAGGATGTGCGCCCTTACATCGCCGCTGCAGCGGTTTATGTTGTGCCCCTTCTCACCGGTGGCGGAACACGCCTCAAAGTCCTGGAAGCAATGGCCATGGGCAAGGCTGTTGTCTCCACTACCCTGGGCTGTGAGGGCATCCATGTCGCTTCAGGGCAAGATGTTGTTCTAGCTGATGAGCCGTCTGACTTTGCTGCACAGGTACTTGCCTTGCTGCAGAATGGGGCGCGGCGAGAGCAATTGGGACGTGCTGCACGAACCTTTGTCGAGCGCTATTTCGATTGGAACATTGTCGCTGCTCCCTTGGAGCAAGCATATGCGGACTAATCGTCAGCGTGTACGCTTGGCTTTATTGCGTGCTTTTGCTGCGTGTACTCCCTTTCTGCGGCATCCCCGGGAAAAGGCAAGGCGTGATGCTTTGCGCATCTTGCTAATTCGCCCGGATCATATTGGGGACTTGCTTTTCACCACGCCGGCACTGCGTGTATTGCGTAAAGGTTTTCCGGATGCACATTTGGCATGTATGGTAGGCCCCTGGGCTAAGGCAGTGGTAGAGCACAATCCCCATTTGGATGAGGTTATCCTTTGCCAGTTCCCTGGATTTACGCGCAGGCCGAAGGGTTCCATACTCGCTCCATATCGGATGCTGTGGGAATGGGCTGAAAAACTGCGTGCATATCATTTCGACATGGCGATCGTGCTGCGTTTCGACCATTGGTGGGGAGCTTTGCTGGCCTATTTGGCTGGCATTCCCTATCGCTTGGGTTATGCGGTGGCTGAATGTGAACCTTTCTTAACCACGGCTGTCCCTTATGTGAGCCAGCGGCATGAGGTAGAGCAAAACTTGACCTTGATCGAACAAGCTATCCACGACTATGACCGAGATATACCCCAAGACCCAGCACATCTCGAGTTTTTCGTCACGGAACAAGACCGGGAATATATTGCCCATTATCTCGCAAAGCGAGGAGTGGCTGCGGAGGAAAAGATTGTCGTCATTCATCCGGGAGCAGGGGCAGCAGTGAAGGAATGGCGCTCAGAAGCTTTTGCTCAGGTTGCTGATGCGCTCGTGGAGCGTTGGCAGGCAAGGATCGTGCTCACCGGTAGCCGCGATGACCTTGATTTAGTCTGGTCTATCTATGCTCACATGTGCAGTGATCCCATTATCGCTGCAGGGGATACCACTATCGGACAGCTTGCTGCCTTATTTCAGCGTTCGCGCCTGGTCATTGGGCCAGATTGTGGGCCATTGCACCTGGCAGTGGCTATGGGAACACCAACAGTGCATCTCTATGGCCCAGTGGATAGGCGCAAATTCGGCCCATGGGGCCAGCCAGAGAGGCACCTGGTTCTCACCTCAGGCCGCGCATGTATTCCTTGCAACCGCCTTGACTATACCGCCGATGAACTGCCTAACCATCCTTGCGTACGCGAGATCACACCTGCTGCAGTGCTGGATACCGCTCAAAAGTTGCTAGCGATGAAGTAGGAAATGCCTTGCCATTGAAGCAGGTATAGCACAGTCCAAACAGCTTGTCCGCTGCAAAGCTCATAGGGGCAGAGTGAAGCTGAAGGTTGAACCCTTGCCCACTTGGCTTTTAACCCAAATCTCGCCTCCATGGGCAGTTACGATCTGTTTGCAGATGTATAGCCCCAGACCAGTTCCGCCAGCACGTCGCGTGCTAGAGCTATCCACCTGATAGAAGCGCTCAAAGAGGCGGGGCAGTGCCTCAGCAGGAATGCCAATGCCATCATCTTGCACGGAAACGACGATACGCCCGGGTTCCACTGTAGCGGAAATTGTTACATGCCCTCCTTTCGGAGTGAATTTGATGGCATTGTGGACTAGATTCCTGACTACTTGTTTCAGGCGTTCCTTATCCCCGAAAACAACGGGGAGGTCTGGGGTCAAGTGATTAGTAAGTGTAATCTGTGCTTGCTCCGCTAGGGGTTGGAGGTCAGCAAGGACTTCCTGGACTGCGAGGTACATTTGGACGGGTTCCTTCTGCAGCACTAGGCTAGCAGATTCCATGCGAGATGCATCGAGCAAATCATTGATCAAGTTCGTCAGGTGTTGCGTCTGCCGATAGACAATCTCCAGACATTCCTGCTGCGTGGCTTTATCCGGGGCTTTGCCATCGAGCAGCAGTTGCACGTACCCGCTGATGGAATGCAGGGGAGAACGCAGTTCGTGGGATACAGTGCTGATAAAATCGCTCTTCATGCGGTCAAGTTCTTTCAATTGCTCATAAGCGTTGCGGAGGCGAGTGAAAAGGCGTGCGTTCTGGATGGCGATCGCTGCCTGACTGGCCAGCACGGATAAGAGTTCAAGGTCGCTGCGCACAAAAGCGTGTTCTTTTTTCTCCTTGGCCAAGCCCAGGATGCCAATTTTCTCTCCTTTAACCACTAAAGGCAAGGCAACTGCTGTGGTGATCCGCTTGTTGACCGCTTCTGAGACGAAAAAAGAGCCCTGACCTGGTCCTGCTCGCCAGATGAGAGGCTGTTCACTTTGCAGGGCATTCCAGGCCAGTTGTTCGTTAATCCGATATTCTTGGCGGGGTGGCTGTGCACCCCGCTCTGTAACCAGGCCGCAGATTTCTAGGCGCCCATCAGTTTCATCCTTTAACATCAACACACCGATATTTGCTGCTGTTTCTTGCACTGCCACTTGCAGCACTTGCTTTAAGAGTTCATCAAGGTCAGTAACGCTGATAAAAGTCTGGCTCAGTTGGAAAAGCGGGATGAGTGCCTTAAGTCGTTCATTTTCCTTCTCTAGCCTCTTCCTACTGAGCACCTTAGCCACCGCAGTTCTAAGGTCATCCAGGGAAAATGGCTTAAGCAAGAAGTCATCCAGGCCTAGCTTGAGCGCCTCTATAGCTGCTTCCATAGAGCCATATCCGGTGATGATGATCCCAGCGACGTCCGGG
>JBMFPM010000005.1:0-16918 GCA_049969135.1 Anaerolineae bacterium | reverse complement strand
CCTCCCCAAAGGGGAGCTTGTCCCCACTAATCCGCCTTTTTCAACACCCTCGCAACCTTAGCAAATAAAGATACTCCCCAAGCGAAGCAGTGCATTCCGTTAGGGTGCGATCGGGATGCCCAGTGCGGTTAGGATAGCAACGATAAGTGGGGCGATGAAAATGCCAGGAAGTAGATTGGCCACGCGGATGCGTTTAATGTCGAGCAGAATTAGCCCGATGCCCATAATAATCGTCCCACCTGTAGCGGTCATTTCTGTGATCATCGCCTGGCTCATCGCTACCTGTATTAGGCTGGCTAGAAGGCTCAAGCCGCCCTGGTAAACCAGGACAGTGATGGCAGAAAGCATAACCCCAATGCCCAGCGAAGAAGCAAGGGCGAGTGCAGCGAATCCATCAAGGAGAGATTTGATAGCCAACAGGCTGTAATCGCCAGCGAGCCCGTCGCGGATGGAGCCGATAATGGTCATCGGGCCAACGCAAAAGATGAGACTGGCTGTAACAAACCCTTCAGCGAGCTTGCTCCCACTCCCTAAGCGCAAACGCTGCTGCAAGGCATTGCCAAATGCTTCAAGCTGTGCCTCGATACCCCACCATTCGCCCAGGATGCCCCCCAGCAACACGCTGCCCATGACAATGAGGATATTGCTGGTCTGCAAAGCCATGCTCAGGCCAGCGACCAATGTAACGAGGCCCAGGCCCTGTAGCACAGTTTGACGGATTTTGTCAGGCAAGCGCCCACCTAGAAGGGTACCAAGCCCACTGCCCAACAAAACAGTTGCTACATTCAGCAGAGTACCTGTCAAATGACCTCCCTAGTTAGAGCAAATTGCTAAGAAGCATGGTTGAGCTTCGATGAGTTATGCCTCGGTTTCGACTTCCCTCATCCAGAAACAGAGCATCTCGTCTCGACGAAAAGTTACTGAAGCAAGCTGCCAGCCATCAGCCCCCTTGCCATTGAGAATGTGTAGGATGGCATGGATGTTAGGGTTGGGAATATTGTCAAAAAAGCATACTCCCGTATCTGTGCAGAACATCACTGGTCTTTCTTGTTCAGCAGGATACCCCAGTTTCTCTCGCATGGCAAGAACCTGCTCGATGGAATAGGATGTGATGTCATATTCCCACTTTTTCATCATAGCCCCCCTGTTTATCCACCATCGAACATGGGGAACTCTTGTTCATCAAAGTACCAGGCACCCTTAGAGGTTAGATAGTCGTGCGTCTTCTGCAGAAAAACAAAGTGTTCGTTTTCCAGCTTGGCTAGAAAGCGAAACACTTCTTTTCCTTTGGGGTCATCAGTTTCAGAGGCAGCCTTAGCATACAGGTTATATCCCATTTCCTCAAACTGCATCGCTAGTTGTAGGGCTTCCAAATCTGTAGCGTTATCCGGCAGGATAAGCGAGGCTTCCCTTTTGTCCGGGAAAAGCTTCAGAGGCGTCTGCGGCTCACAGACTTTGGCTTCATCCAGTTCCATCCACTCATTTTCGTTGCTTATTTTCTCATACTCCACCTGTAGCACACGCAAGTGGTTCACCTCGTCCTCGGCCAAGGTTTTGAACACCGCGGCGCCCATAGGATCCTGTACGCGCTCCGCCGCCTCCTCGTAAAAAGCTTTGCCCTGCCGTTCGGCTTCCATCGCTTTTTCCAGCGCAGTAAGCGCTGCCATGCACGCTGCTTTCTCCATGCTGTTCCTCCCTATAGAATCATTTTTGCAGGATTTGCATTCGCTTTGCTCAGCATGTAACGGTTAGTCTGCCCAACCTCCGTAATGCACCAATGATTCGTACTTGGTCATCAACAGGTCAAAATGCAATCGCTCCTGGCCGGCCAAAAACTCGTACATCTCGCGCGCTGCGGTATCGGTCTCCGTTTCGGCTGCGCGACGATATTTGTCATAGCTTTTTGTCTCAAACTCGAGGGCCGTGATCAGGACTTCCGCCTCAGTGGGATCGGCCTTGACCACTTTCCGCAGACCCGCCCGCCCCTGTGGAAAAATATCTTGGCTTAGGTCGCATTTAGCTCCCTTTGTTTCCGGCAGTGCGACCCATTGGCCGCTTGCCGTGAGGCTGTCTATCTGCCGCTGGATTAGACGCTGGTGCATGGCTTCATCTTCTGCCAAGGAAAGAAATGTTTCCTTAGCTTTGATGTTTTCCATCCTTTGGGCCGCGTTATGGTAAAATTCCTGCCCTTCTTGTTCCAGGCATTTTGCTTCTTCCAAAGCCCTTAAGGCGTTCTTCAACTGGTTTTTCATTCTTTTAACTCCTTTCTCTTGCCAAGATTCCCCCTTGCTAAAGGGATAATTCGAATTTTAACAACTGGCCTTGACGCATGCAGGTCAAAGTGGTGCGCGAGCCCACGCGTAAATTGGCGTAAATGTGTTCCAAATCCATTGCATTACGTACAGGTTGCCCTGCTATTTCAATAATCACATCTCCAACCTTCAGCCCCGTTCTATCTGCCAGGGAATTGGGCGTCACCCGTCCTACATATGCACCTTCTATGCCTATCGTGGATGCGGCATCGGTCACAGCGACGCCTAATGGTGCTTTACTAGCCATCGCCTTGGCTAGCGCTTCTTCCAATCGCCGGCGGTCGAATCCTACAATAACTTCATCATCAATAGTGATTACAGGCACGCCTTGCTGACCAGAAAGACGGATCATGCGCAGCGCTGCCTCACGGTCAACACCGACGTCGTACTCTTTGAAAGGAATACCCCGTTGGGAAAGGAACCCTTTCACCTGATAGCAATAGGGTCAGGTCTTGGTGGTGTATACGGTTACCTCCATAAATGCCTCCTCCTTATAAAAATTCTTGTTTTAGCAATTCGTACTCTGCCATCGCCTTTAACCGTAGGGGTTGCTTCACTAGTGGCCCTGATGCTAGAGCTGCTACTTGCTCCTCATACGCAGGGACGTCTTCCGTGCGGTAGATAATTCCGATGGGGATTCGTTCGCCCCATTCCTGCGCCTTAGCAAAAGCGGCCGCCTTATCACTGGGGTCATAATGCGGATCATCCTGTACCTTGTATACCCGTGGGCGTAACCAATCGTATGAATACATGCGGTTGAAGGTTACGCACGGTTGCAATACGTCTATGAGGGCATAGCCACGATGTTGTAGTGCCTCTTTGATCAGCCAGGTCAGGTGTTCCACATCCCCAGACCAGCCACGGGAGATAAAAGTGCCGTTTGCTGCTAGTGCGATAGCCAGCGGATTGAATGAATACTCAATGGCACCCTGTGGGGAGGTCTTGGAAATAAAGCCATGCGGGCTGGTAGGAGAATATTGACCTTTGGTCAAGCCGTAAACGCGATTGTTCTGTACAATGTCTACAAGGCCGATATTCCGTCGAACCGCGCTGATGAAGTGGTTGCCACCCTCTCCATAGCCATCACCATCGCCATGGGTGCAGATGACTTTTAGCCCGTGATTGGCCAAGCGTACTCCGGTTGCTACTGCCAAAGTGCGCCCGTGAAGGCTCAAATAACCATTGGCGGTGGTATAGTCGGGCAACTTTGAGCCACAACCTATACCACTGACCAACATGACTTGATAAGGAGCTAGCCCTGATTCAGCCAAGGCTTTTTTGAGAGCGTTCCATATGGCAAAATTTCCGCACCCTGTGCACCAGGTGGGCCGTACTGGACTGAGATAATCCTTGACAGTAACCATATCGCTATGCAACCTCCTTCAAGCGGGACAGGATATACTCTGGCGACATAGGTCGTCCATCGTACTTATTAATCAAACCGTCCACTTTGATACCAGTGTAGGCGCGCACTAGTGTTGCCAGTTGCCCGCTGTAGTTCTGTTCGACGCTAATTAGCTTCTTGGCTCCTTGTAAAGCTTGGGTCACCTTATGAATCGGAAGAGGCCAAATGTCCATGATTTGCACGATATTAGCAGGTGTACCTTGTGCATTCAGGATATCCACGGCAGAACGCAATGGACCATATGCAGAGCCCCAAGTTAAGAATGTAAGCTCCGCTTGAGACGGGCCATACTGCACTGGCGCTCTCATCTCCGCACGTGCTGTCTCTAGTTTGCGCATGCGTTTATCCATCTGCTGAATGCGTATAGCAGCATCCTCGCAAATCTGTCCGTACTCGTCGTGTTCGTCGCTGGATGTGGAATAGATCGCTTTGGGATGTCCAGGCAAAGCCCTTGGTGAAATACCTGATGGTGTGAGAGCGTGGCGTTGATAGCGTTCGGTCAACTGATCCAATTCCTCGTCACTGAGAAGCTCACCACGTTCAATAGGAACATCTAGTTGCAGTGCATCCAGTTCCAAAGCGCGTGGTGAGTGCGCCAGGAATGCATCTGAGAGGATGATAGCTGGACACTGGTACTTCTCGGCTAAATTGAAGGCTCGGTAGGCAGCTTCAAAACATTGCTCGACCGTTCCTGGCGTCAGGACAATACGTGGAAACTCACCTTGCGCGGCGTAGAGCATAAAAAGCAGGTCGCCTTGTTCATGGCGAGTAGCGTGTCCCGTTGCTGGTCCAGGACGTTGTACATTGACCACAACGATAGGAACTTCGGTCATGCCAGCTAGCCCCAGGGCTTCGACCATAAGGGAGAATCCACCACCGGAGGTAGGCGTCATGGCCCGTACGCCCATCTGTGCTGCTCCTATGACCATGTTAATGGCTGCGATTTCATCCTCGGCATGTTTGGTAATAACGCCATAGTCCTTGCTGTGGGTGGCGAACCATTCTAAGATAGGGCTGCCTGGTGTCATGGGATAGCCCGCAACGAACTTGCAGCCTGCCATCAATGCTCCCAGTGCCAGTGCCTCGTTACCGCTGATCAGCATACGTGGGGCAGTCTTTTTTGTTTGCAGCCGAAATGCAAAAGAGCCGCCATATTTCTCTCTAGCAAAGTGATAGGCTGCGGCTGCTACTTTGAGGTTGTTCTCTACAACGGCAGTACCTTTCTTCCCAAAGTTGTCGCGGATCACGCTGTTAATCGCTTCTAGATCAAAACCAGTCAGCCCAGCAGCAGCGCCAGTGGCTGCGGTGTTGCTCATAACCTTGCTTCCCCCTTCCTCCACAGCGATTTGGTTGAGGGGAACAGGAAAAGCCTGCACAGATCGCGCTGCCAAAGCCGCTGGATCAACTTGTAGCTCTGGGTCATAAATAACGCCACCGCCGGGGACAATTTCTTGCCAATGTTCGGCGATAGCTTCATTTGTGAATGCGAGCAAGACATGCACTTTTTCGTCATGGGAATAGATATCATGTTCTGCTACACGTATCTGGTAAAAATTGTGACCACCACGGATGCGCGAATGATAGTCCTGCAAGCCGAATACGTATAGCCCGCCGCGCACAAGTGCTTTTGCAAAGCCCCTTCCGGTGGATTCTATTCCCTGGCCAGCTTCACCAGCGAACTTGAAGGTCATATGATTGATGCTCGTCATTGTTCTTTCTCTACCTCACTTCTAGCTCTTCATACAAAGTCAGAGAAAAATCTTGGTATCGGTCAGCTTAGTCCATGCCTATGCTATCCTAGCTACAACGGCTGGCCACATTAGCAGCGATCAACGTAGCATCCCATACGGAGGCATATGGCGGAGCATAGCTGTAATCTAGCCGCGTCAGATCATCAACGGTCATTTTTGCGTAGAGCGCCGCTGCAAGCACGTCAATCCGTTTGGCAGCCCCATGAGCTCCAATGAATTGTGCGCCCAACAGGCGTCTCGTAGTACGATCCATCACCAATTTGACATGTAATTCGGTGGCGCCTGGATAATAGCGGGCGCGATCTGTCGTACGGATGCTTACCGCATGTACGTTAATCCCCTTTGCGGTGGCTTCCTTCTCTGTCAACCCTGTGCGTGCTACCTCCAGATCAAAGATTTTTGCCACGGCTGTGCCCACCACGCCCTCAAAGGTGCAATCCATGCCCGCAATATTCGCCCCCGCCACCCTACCTTGCTTATTTGCCGTTGTGCCTAGCGGGATGTAGATCCGTTCACCGGTCACGCCGTGCATGGTATCAGCACAATCACCAGCAGCATAGATTCCCTCGATATTGGTACGCATATGCTTGTCCACAGCGATGGCCTTGCCCGCGCCTAGTTGGATTCCTGCTTGCTGAGCTAGTTGGACATTGGGCCGCACACCAATGGCTAATAACACCAGATCAGCCGGGATTTCGTTGTGTTGTGTAACGACTTTTTCGACGTGATCATTGCCCTCGCAACGCACTAGCCCGTCATTGAGCAGCACGCGAACCCCATGGCGTTCCACTTCGGCAAAGACAAGTTTGCTCATATCCTCATCCAGGTTTACCATGAGCTGAGAAGCCATTTCGACGATGGTGACAGGCAGGTCGAGGGCTCGAAATGCCTCAGCCATTTCCAATCCAATGTAGCCTCCTCCGACGATGACCACGTTCTTGGGACGTTTTCTGCGCAGTGCTTCGGATAATGCCAACCCGTCAGAAAGTGTGCGCAGGGTGAACACACCGGGTAGGTCAAGGCCTGGTACAGGGGGGCGAAAAGATAACGCCCCTGTGGCGATTACGAGTTGGTCATAAGGCAACCGATACTCTTTAGCCGTTTCAAGATCCACGACCCGGAGGCTCATCTCTTTGGGATCGATTTCGCGCACCTCGTGGCGGATACGCACCTCAATGCCTTGCTTCTGAAATTCGGCTGGGCTGCGTGCAATCAGCGTCTCTACGTTCGGGATGAGGCCGGCAATGAAATAGGGTAATCCACAAGCGCCATATGAGATGTAGGGATCGCGCTCTAACAGGATGACTTCCAGATCTGGATTTACCCGCTTGGCTTTTGCTGCTGCACTAGTACCGGCGGCTACAGCACCCACGATCACTACGCGTTGCTTTTTCGTCATGGCGTGCCTTCCTCAGCGGGTTATAGCTTTAAATTATCCCAATGCTCATAATGCAGGCGATATCGGTCCATTTTTTCGCCGGGTTCATATGGTCTTTTCTCTTCGGCTGGATGACCAAAACAAACCAGCGATACCACTTCCATGTCTTCCGGGATCCCTATGATTTGGCGCATGACCTGAACTGCCTGATCCCACAATGCGCTGCCCTTGGAGCCGACCCAGGCACCACCTAGGCCGAGCTTGGTCGCTGCCAGCAGCATGTTTTCGATCGCCGCGCTGCCATCCAATTCCCAAGTATCTGAGAGTGTTGGGTTTGCGCACACGGCAATGACCACGGGCGCTTCTTCAATATAGGGGCGCACGCGCAAGGCTTCAGCGATCTTGGCTTTGGTATCGCTACTGCGGATAATCACGTAATGAAGTGGGCGGCGGTCCAGGCGACTGGGTGCTACGCTACCCGCCTCAAGCAGCGCTTCCAATTCTTTTTCGCTGATGTCCTCCGCGGTGAACCTGCGGATAGTGCGTCGTGCCCTGAAGAGTTGTAGGTCGTTTTTCTTTACCATGAAAAGCCTCCTTTGGGATGATATGTATTACCGTTTTCATACTGAGCTTTGATGCAGCCGTGCTGGGTGCAGTGCGGCTGCGCAATGGTTAGTTCAAAGAAAAATCGCTCGTTATTCCTCGCATATAGCCGATGTTACCGCGCTGTCTCTCCTGCATGCGGCTGAGCAATATCTCCTCGCGGCTTAGGATAAGATACTCTCTCCATAAGAGAGCAGGCAAAGATGGGATACTGAGCAATTCTTGCTTCTCTTCCATGGATATTTGCAATGCAATCGCCATCAAGTAGGCTAGGTCAGTTGGGTCTCGCGGTGTGTTTTCAATGCGAATGGTAGTGCCCAGTACTTCGCTAACCAGTCGGAGGTAGCGCACGAAGGGGGCTTTTGCTTTGTGCGCCAATTTCACAACCCCGGGTGCTCCTGTCTTTTCCAGCGGGAACCATTCGATACGCCCAACAATGTAGGGTTCGGTGTGCAGTAAATGCAGCACGCGGAAGCGATCCAGCCCAGCGGTCAGGATATCCATGCTGCCATCCTCTTGTTCATCAACATGGGTAATCAAGGCTGAGGTACCTATGGCATAAACACTTACTGTCCCTTCCGCCTCTGGCTTGGCTAGGATGATACCAAGCTGCCGCTTGCCTTCCAGGCAGTCGGCGATCATCCAGCGGTAGCGTTCCTCAAAGATATGCAAAGGCAACGCCATCCCCGGGAAAAGCACCACATTGAGTGGGAAGAGCGGGATGTCCATGGTTTCTTCACTCAACTCTTCTTCCCCTATGACTCATTGTCAGACTTCTGGCCCGATGCTAGCAGAACCCCCAGGTTATAAGCCTCTCGTAGCATATCGGGATAGGCTGTTATTGCGCCTTTCTCATCTACCGCATTGATGCATTGTGTGCCAACTAGTTGTGCATCAATGGTGCTCAAGAAAGCTCGCACCGTAGATAGCGCGCAGTCAAATTTGGTTTTTGGTGAGCCTGCAGTGGACAAGAAAATGGCACGTCTCCTTTGCCCTCCTGGTGGAAGCGGGATGGGTTGTTTAAGGACATAGCGTAGCGCCCATAGGCATTGAAAGCGATCAATAAAGGCCTTTGTCCAGCCGCTAACGTTCATGAAAAAGACAGGAGAGGCAAGGATAACGCCATCCGCACCCAATGTTTTGTCATAGAGCTGCTGGTAGTCGTCGTTGACAGCACAACGGCCTGTCTCGAAGCAGCGGTTACATGCCATGCATGGTGCAATCTTCAGGCGGCTTAGGATAACCTGTTCCACCTCCGCTCCCATACTTCTGGCGCCTGCACTGGCTTGTTCCAGCAATGTATCAGTATTGCCCCCGCGGCGAGGGCTGCCGGCGATAGCGAGTATCTTCATCGTTTCTACTCCCAGCCTCTCAGGCTTGGGTTAAAGGATTTCACGCCAGATGCTGTAACGATCCCACTCAGGGTTCAAGTTCAGACGGTTGTATTCGTCTTGTACAATGGCGCGGTGACGTTGCTCTTCTTGGGCTAGTTGCTGGAAAACCCTTTTTGCTTCTGGGTCATTGGTTTTCTGGACTGCCATACTGTAGAAATTGTAGGCTGCCTCTTCAGCTTGAATCGCCATGCGCAATGCTTCGAGAGGGCCTGTGTCTTTGGTAACTCTTTCCAAGCCACTCGTTTCGATACCGCCGAGTGCAGCAATAATCGCATCTGTGAAAGCGGGCAGGTCGCTTGGCTGGCGGGATGTGATCAAGTTACCATCTTGTACTACCTCTTGATCCACCCAGTGCCCACCGGCGTTGACCATGTCGTCTTTGATTGCTGAAAAAGAGGTAACTGTGCGTCCCTTCACGATACCGGCGGAGATAAGCACCCAACCTGCATGGCAGATCGCCGCAACCACCTTACCTTGTTCAAAAGCTTCCCGTACCAATTTCAGTACGGCAGGATAGCGCCGTAAGCGATCGGGGGCATATCCGCCCGGGATGACAATAGCGTCAATATCCTTTGCATCCACCTGATCCGCGGTCGTATCTACTTCTACAGGATAGCCATACTTGCTGATGTAGGTAGAGGCACTGCCTGTTCCTACCACCTGAACATTCATGCCTGTGCCGCGCAATCTGAGCAGCGGGTACCAAAGCTCCAGTTCCTGGTATAGGTCTTCAGCTAAGATGATAGCGCGTTTTCCTGATAAGTTCATCTCTTCCTCCTGTTACTTTTTGCGTGTTGCGTGGTTCGTGTTCCGTTATGTGTATTCCGTACTGCTTGTTGTGAGCAGCGCTTGTTCAAAACAAGGCTATGGCCCAATATGCATCATTTCATCGCCGAAATGGAATTCATCGGCATCGTAGTAGCTAGGGAAACGAGATACCAATTCATACTCGGTTTGCAACAAGTGATAATGACCATGCTCTACATTGCTTAGGTAGCGCAACATAGTGCGCCCTGCTTGGTCGTTGGAACGATCTGCTTCACGGGAGTAAAAGTCCGCAGCCATTTGTTCTGCCTGCATTGCTAACTGGAATAGTTCCGGGACTGTCATATCGTCCAAATCAGCGCTCTGAATCTGAGGAACAGGGGATTTGGCAGGCAGTTGTAGCTCCACATCTGGGAAACGTCGTGTATAGAGGCTCTCCAACATTTCGCGGTGTTTTTCTTCTTCCTGTCGTAGGAAGGCTAGTTTGCTCGCCAATGAGGTATTGCGCACTAGAGCAGTCATGTGCGCATAAAGTGAAGCGGCTTCGATCTCGGACTTGATAGCGATGCCGAGCACTTCTAAAGCGGTCAATCCCTCATTGTAAGCCATGTTATCATCTCCCAAAGTATTCTACTACAAAAGCAACAAAATGCCAAAAAGCGGAGTAATTATATAGACTTTATCATGTTTGTTCGTGTAAACTTTTGATGTAACACCTCGGCTGTAGATTGCATGGAATAGACTCTTCGATTATATTATTCAGACGTATTTCCGGCAAATCGGAATACTCAAATGCCAAGGCAAATGGCTGAACTCACTATGCCTCACCGCGTGCACGGGCAGATAAATGCGGTGACGATTGGGGAGAGGGTATGCATACTCTACGAATGCTATTGGTTGCGGTATTCCTGGTTACGTTTGCCCTGAACCTATTCCTCTGGTCAGTGCAACAACCAAGTGAGGCGGTGGATATATCGCTTGCCCCTACGATTACCAATACGCTGTTTGATGAGTCGCTGTGGGCTGTCTTGGGTCATGAAGCGTGGTATGTTGAACTCGGCTACTTGCACGCGCCGCCAGCTTGCCTGTACACAGCAACACCAATCACCCCCATGCCATCCGCAGGGAGGATAATCGCAAATGTGAATCAGCATTACCTGCCTATAGTGTTTCAAGGAACAATCCAAAGGTTAACTCCTACTGCCACACCCACACCAACGCTTTTGCCCACTGCTACTTCTATCCCGACAGTATCCCCTCCTGATGTAGAAGCACGCGCCATTTGGGTTACCCGTTTTGACTGGACCTGCGTGTTCGCAGAATGCCCCGATGGCCAATTGCCCGGACCGGATACGATACAGCAAATGGTAGCGAATATTGACTCAGCCGGGTTTAATATGATCCTTTTTCAAGTGCGAGCACAAGGTGACGCCTACTACACGCCGGGGCTAGAACCATGGGCCGCGCGACTGACGGGCACATATACTGCCACGCTCGGGCAGAATCCAGGTTGGGATCCGCTGGCTGTGCTGATTGCCGCAGCTCATGCACATGGTATTCAAGTACACGCGTATTTCAACGTGTATCCCATCTGGTCTGGAACGAGCGCACCTCCCGATGGTACCCGACCACTTCATCCCTTTTGGGCCTGGAGCCGTGCGCCGGGTAGCTCTTGGTCTTATTGGCGGCAATGGAACATCAACTACCAACCAATATTGTTAAATGCGCACTATCTGTGGGCCAGCCCTGGGAACGACTGGTTGGTTGAAGAGCATATAGTTGCTACTGCCCTTGACCTCCTCCATCGCTACGATTTGGATGGATTGCACCTGGACCTGGTGCGCTACGCCGGAGCGGATTATTCGTGCGATCCGCGTAGTGAGGAGCGTTGGGGAGCGCCATGTTTCACAAATGGCGATTATGCAAACTGGCAACGGGCGCAGATCACACATTTGGTGAGTCGTATCTACCATGAAGGCATTCTGCCGTTGAGCCGTCACACAATGCTCAGCGCGGCGGTATGGTGGTTTCCACAAGATTTGTGGGGTATGGGCTGCAGCGGTGGCTATGACCGCTATTACCAGGACAGCCATGGCTGGCTGAGCGCAGGCATGATAGATGCCGAGATGCCTATGCTTTATGGCTGTCCGGCTTTTACGAGCGGTTCAGTTGGCGATGGCAACTGGATTATAGTGATGCACGACTGGTTGGAGCACCGCGCGGACCGGTACGTTTTCCCAGGCATCAGTGCAGACATGGACTGGAGCTCGATAGAGACACGCATCAATGCCGAGCGTGCAGAAGCAATCTCTGTTGGTGCTATACCAGGCCATGCGATCTTTTCCTACGGGGTAATCCAGGCGCGTAACTACTGGGCTGCATTCGCCAGCGGCCCTTATAGACAGCGTGCCACAGTTCCGATGCCAGCATGGCATCCTTGAGGACAATATGACCATATCTGGTTAGGGCTAGGATTGGAATGTAAAAGCCCTTCTAGGGATAAATTGGCCCTGGCCTGTGCGCCCTACAAATTGTCCATCCTCAACAATGACCTGCCCGCGCAGCAATACCGTGCGGGGATAGCCACGCACGACATGCCCTTCATAAGGGCAGTAATCTACTCTTTGGTGAAGCGTTTTATAGGATAGTGTTACCTCCTTGCCTGGATCGTAGATTACCAGGTCAGCATCGGAGCCAACTGCGACGGTACCCTTACGGGGATACAGGCCAAAGAGCTTTGCTGGTGCCTTGGCACAGACCTCCACGAAGCGCTGCAAAGAGAGGCGACCTTTGCCCACTCCCTCGCTGAAGAGCAGTGGTACGCGCGTCTCAATGCCTGGAGCGCCATTGGGAATTTTAGCAAAGGAATCCCGTCCAAGCACTTTTTGTGTTTCGTAATACCAGGGGCAATGGTCTGTTGAAACAACTTGCAATTCTCCGCTCGCTAGTGCAGACCAGAGCACATCCCAATTGGACTTGTCGCGCAGTGGAGGGGACAAGACAAACTTGGCGCCTTCGAAACCGGGCCGCTCATAATCTTCCTGAGAGAGCAGGAGGTACTGAGGACAAGTTTCTGCGTACACTCTCTGTCCGCGCTGGCGTGCTGCCTGAACTCTGTCCAACGTCTCGTGACAGGTCAGATGGGCGATGTAAAGAGGAGCATCTACCAATTGGGCTAACACTGTCACGCGGTTGGCTGCTTCTGCCTCAACCAGTGGAGGACGGCTCATGGGGTGGTATTTAGGAGCTGCCTTACCCTGGCGTAAGAGTTCAGCAGTGAGGTAGGCGATGGCGTCATTGTTCTCAGTGTGGATCATAGGTAGGATGCCACAGTCTCTAGTTGCTGCAAGCAGGCGCAGGATCTCTGCATCTCGCAACCAAAGGCCCTCGTAGGTAGTGTATAGCTTGGCGCTGGCGTAGCCTTCCTTTGCTAATAAAGGTAATTGCGCCAGTGTTCTCTCCGTCGCATCAGCAAGAGTCAGGTGCAGAGAGTAATCCACCGCAACTTTCCCATCCGCTTGCGCACGACGCTTCTGAGTCCCTTCGAGCAGATCATCTCCACGGTAGTTCTCAGTGAAATCAATGACGGTAGTGGTACCGCCACAAGCGGCGGCAATGGTTCCAGTTGTGAAATCATCACTTGAGACAAGACTGCCTATAGCCATCAACAGATGCACGTGAGGGTCAATAAAGCCGGGGAATACGTATTGATCACTGGCATCAATAATAGTGTCTCCCTCAAGCCCTGGCTCAATCGCTGCGATTTTCTCGCCTTGAATGCCAATATCAGCCCTCACCACATGCTCAGCAGTGACAATCGTCCCATTTTTGATCACACAATCCATCTGTTCCTCCACGAGGTTTGGCTACATAAAAGCAGGGTATCGGAGTCGGCACTCCCCGATACCCTGCTTCCGGCTGTGGGGGAAGGCCTATGGATCCCACCGGCACCAGTTCCACCAATAGCAAGGATAATAGTAGCAACGGTACCAGCAATAGGTGGGTGGGTAACGGGGTTGGGGCGCTGGAGGGGTCCAAACCGGGCCGCCGTAGCAAGGAATGCACAATACTTGCCCAATCCGGATGTAATTCGGGTTTGGTAGTGCATTCGCTTGAGCGATTGCGTATGGGTTAACACCATATAAGCGCCCAATGGCAAAAAGTGTTTCACCCGGCCTGACGACATGCCAGCGGCTGCAGTCCGCCATGACGGCTGTAGTCCCCCCAATTAGCTGCAACGCTATGAGCAGCACCAGGACCAGCAATCCCTTCCGTACCAGCTTTTTCATCGCATCCTCCTTCTGGACTGCTCGGAAACCTCGCTCGTTGGCTAGCAAGGTTTCCATTACCATGTGCACACGGCACGCGTGGCTTTAAGGAATGTACAACCTTTGCCCAATGTAAATCAGATTGGGATTCCAGATACCGTTAGCCTGGGCTAGCGCCCACACCGTGGTGCCGAATCGCCAAGCGATGGCACTCAGAGTATCGCCTGGCTGCACGATGTAGGTCCTAGGCATTGGCCCAGGGATGGGCCCTGGCACGGGAATGAGTAAGACTTGTCCCGCGCGAATGTAGTTGATATTCCAAATGCCGTTTGCCTGAGCGATAGCCCATACAGTGGTACCATAGCGCATGGCAATACGCGTGAGGTTCTCCCCCCATTGTACCTGATGGTAGATCGGATAGCTAGGCGGTACAGGCGGAATAGGTGGGGCAGCAGGCACAACGGGGGTGACAAGGGGCATGGGCGTCGGCGGGGGAGCAGACAGGACGGGGATAGCGCTCAGGACAAACAGCAACGCGGCCAATATAGCAAAGTACCACAACCTACGATTCATCTCTTCAGACCTCCTCACTCGTGGCATTCGGAAGGCTGCCTTTGATTGCTCAACCATATTATACATCAAGCCTTCACAAATTCAAATTCCATATCTTATCGTTTCGTGATGGAGCAAAACCATTGCCAGAATTGCTCCCATGGGCTCAGCGCCTGCGCATTCGCTGCGGGGACATCTTGCGTTTCCATCACCCCAGGTTCAATCTGATACGCTGTGCCATCCAACACTACGATCACCTGCTCGCCGAGCGCGAAATACCTCCCCCACTGCGGGTGCTCTGCCAACAATTGGAAATAGGCTGGACTGGCGAAATGCAGACGGGTAACACGCATGCGTTCGGGGTCATAGGTTGTGTCTGTCCACACATGATTGCGCAGGACAAACGTCTTATTTCCTACTAGTTTGATCTCAGTTACTTCGCTTGTGCTGCCCCGCTCAGCTTGCGTCAGTTTATTCTGGGTCTGGCTATCTGCAACTGCCTGGGCGCCAAAGGCTGGCATGCTTCTAAGGGCTGTTAAGGTACTGCTCTCGGCAACCAACTGGCGGCCAGTTTCGGTCAGGATGTCCTGTTGCTCATCAACCAGGAAAGAGGTGTAGGGGGTCATGATGCCGTAGCGCACGCTGAGGGCGACAATGCTATCCACGAGTTCCTTATTCTCCCCATGCAGGCGAATTTCCTTGAGCAAGTATCCGATCTTGCGCGTAGCCCACAGACGTGGTACAAAGTCCTGGCCACCCTGCTGGCTAAAGCTCAGGTTGGGATAAGAAAACGAACGTTCCTCTCCATTCACCGTGCCGCTCAGCATGATCTGTGCCTTGCCGCCTTCCCGATAGCGGCCCACAATCAGCAACTGGCTGCCCGCGAATAGGTCTGGCAGAGGATCAGGATATAGATCTTCTACCGTAATCCCTTTGATATAAAGACGTAAATCTGATAAGAGAGGTACGCTGATTTTCGTATAGAAGGACGCTACTTCTTCTTCTATACTCTGTCCTGGTTCTACATAAGCGCTTACACCACGGTGCTCTTGGCTCAATGTGTCCAACAAAATCGTGTTGACGTCATAGCCAACGCCAAAAGCGAATAGGCGTACATTTTGTGTTGCGACACGGTTTACCTCGGCTAGGATCTGCTTCATATCCGTTACGCCCACGGTGGGCAAGCCATCTGTCAAAAAGATGATGAACACCGGGCGTTCGTTGCTGGCGAGAGCCAGGGCTTCTAGGAGAGCACGGTGGATATTGGTCCCGCCGCCAGCAGCTAGACGGCGCACAAACTGGCGGGCTTGATCGCGTTCGGAGGCTGAGCACAAGCTCGTTGCATATTTACTGATGGAGGTATTGAAGGCAATGATTTGAAAGCGGTCTTCCTCCTGCAGGTTATCTAGCACAAATTCGAGCGCTTCTTTGGCTTGTTGAAGTTTTTGGCCCTCCATGCTGCCGGAGGTGTCCAGGACAAAGATGACATCTTTAGCTACGATGGTCTCTGCCTCTGCTTCCACTGGCGGTGCGATGAGCAGGAGGAAAAATCCATCCTCTCCCCGCTCCTTATAAGAAAGCAGGCTAACCCCTATGTCATCCTCTGAAATGCTATAGTAGAGTTCGAAATCTTTATCCGGTCGGACATTACTCGCTTCGAAACTCACCAGAGCGGATGTCTCGCTCGTGCGCTCAATGGCGATGTCATGGGAGGGGGAATAAATGGCTTTGATAGGAACGCGCGACTGCAACTCTACGGTGATAACCACTTCTTCCAATGGGCGGCTGGAAAAACGCTCGGTGTCCAGAGGGTAGACGTAGCGAACTAGCCCTCTATCAGCAAGCAAGACTTGGCTATAGCTAAGTTGTACCCGCTTTTCGCCATGTGCGGGTATGGGATAAATACTCGCTTGAAAGGCATTCCGGCCAATATATTCGAGCAGTGCAGGGTCGCGCCGGCGTCGCACAATGCTTTCATAGGTACGACGGGCTTCCTCTTTGTCCAGAATCTTGCCTGATAGGCGTTGGCCGTCCACAAACATGGCAAAATCTGAAATAGCGGCATCTTCCGGTAAGGGGAAAATATACGTACCTTCCAGTTCATACGGTGAATCGTTGAGGAAAACTTGGTCAATCGCTGTGTAGGCTACCTGGTCTTTGATCGTTACCTGAACATGGTGATACTTGACCGTTAGGTCAGGTACGACGTTGATGTGCGGCGGTGGGATGGGAATAATGAATCCATCTGCCCTAGCGGTTATGCCGGTTATAAGAGATAGCAGCAGAAAGGCACAAACCGCGCATCCCCAACGCATGAGCTTCCATCTATCTTGTGGACAAGCTAAACCTGCTACTTTCATCAGCGCTGTACCTCCTCAGGAGTTTTCCACATCCTTTGACGGCACAGCACTGGCGAATGTTCCCAAACGAAAGGCGCCTCCACAGGAGATGTGGAGGCGTCTCACACTAGGCGACTCGGCTGCCAGGGAG
>JBMFPM010000004.1:0-17011 GCA_049969135.1 Anaerolineae bacterium | reverse complement strand
CTGGCCACTACCTCCCTATCGAAGACCTAGCAGTGCTCGGGGGTATGCTGGCGAGCAAGCTGATCAAAGCGGGAAGTTTCTAGAACTAAAACGTAATGCGTAAAACGTAATCATTACGTGTTACCTTTTACCGTTTTATGCACTCCCCACAAGACGAATTGCCCCTTCCGGGCAAGCGCGCACGCATTCCATGCAGCGGATGCAACGCGTGGAATCAACGTCTTCATAAATGCGGATATCCACCGGGCAGACTGTGCGGCAGGCTTCGCACTGGCTGCAGTTCGCTGCATCCACTGTCAAATGCAACCAACTAAGACGGTTGAACGGTGACCAGATAGCCCCTAAAGGACAGACAAAGCGGCAGAAGGGACGTTGACTGCGCAACATCCAGAAGAGGAAGCCAAGCAAGATGGCTATCTTGACCGCGAACAACCACCCCACCTGTGCACGTAATCCCGAATCGAGGAGAATCCACGGAATCGCCGCTTCTATGGTGCCAACTGGACAGAGCTTGGAGAACCAAGGTTCTCGCGTGAGGAAAGGCACAATGCCCACCAATACAAACAGGAATCCATAGGGTAACCAATGCAGGTGGCCGGATACCTGTTGCCTTAAGCGGCGCAATCCTACGGGGTTGGAGCCCCTAAGACGAAGCCTCTGCCCAAAGCCATACACAAGCTCCTGAAACCACCCAAATGGGCACAGCCAGCCGCAGGCTAGACGCCCTACCATGCTGCCAATCAGAGCCAACACGCCAAGCGTATAGAAGGGAAATTGGCGTATCGCCACAAAATGCTGCAATGTGCCGATAGGGCAAGCAAAAATGGCCCCAGGACAGGCATAGCAATTCAGCCCAAGACAGGGGATGGCTTTGAGAGCTTGCAAGACAAAAGAATTCATCACCAGGAATGAAACCGCCTGTACATATCGTCTTCGTGCGGTGAGTAGAAAAGAGATCAACCGAGACACGTTCGCTCCATCCCAAGTTGTTCGTAGTACGCGCTTTAGCCGATAACTGCGCACTGAAAGTACAAACCTATCTTCCTACTGAATGCCAATGCAGGACAGGCAAAGCACAGTGGCATTCAGCCAGGTGATCAAAGCTTGCCCGAGGACAATGCCAAGCGCAATAGACAGCAATGCAACCACCAGAAGGACCCGGTTTATCAGCACCCGCGACCGGGAAGGCATTTCCCTCCTCCCTACGAAGCCGATTGCCTTGTGCTACTCTCGCCCCAGGAGAGTGCGCACAATTAAGAGGATGCCAAGCAAGATGAGCGCTACGGGCCAAAGCATCCACACCGTTGTTCCCAATGGGCCCACGCCGATGCCCACTAGGATCAACACTCCAGCCGGTATCAACGCCCACCAATTGCGGCGATCGACTGCAAAAATGGCGAGAAAGACCAGCGCTATGCCGAACAGAATAAGCGTGGGAATCCACTCTTCGCCCAACCATTCGCCCAGTGTCAGCACTACACCCATAAAAGCCATCACACCTCCAGGGATCAGTGCCCACCAATTCTTGCGGCGATCCATAGCAAAGATGCACAGAAAAGGAACGGCACTGCCCCAGAAGCCTACCAAAGTAACCAGCACCTCAGGTAGCCCAAACCCCGCGAGCAAAGAGCTAATCCCCCAGGCACCGAGGATGCCTGCCGGTATAAGTGCCCACCAACCTTCTTTCGCACCCTGCTTGAAGAAAATATAGAAGAATGGCGCTGCACTGCCAGCAAACCCAACCAATTGCACAAGCCAGCCTGGCAACCCCAGAAGATCAAGCAGCAAACCCATGCCCCAACCCAACAGAATACAACCGGGAATCAACGGCCACCATTCCGCAGGGTTGCTCAGCCACAGAGAGCCAAAGATTGCTGCCCCCGCAAGCAAAGCCAGGCTCCCCCACACCGCTCCCCGGAGCACAATCCACTCCAACTGCGCCAACAGCAAGAGAACACCGATAACGATTACCAACAATCCCGCGATCACGCGCCACCAATGCTTCTCCATGATCCCTGTCCTTTCTTTGATCTAGGTGTATAAATAGCAAGCAATAACACAATTATACCACGATATGCCGCACAGTCCATTCTTATAGAGAACCAGCGTGGGGATAGATCCTGCCTGGCAATCAAGCTCCGTTCACAGAATTCTGCCATATTGACGGAGCAGTTTCACCAAGGCATCAATAGGCAATGCTTCCCGAACATGCCCATCGCGCCCTTCCATCGTCTCGGCGCGCAACAGTGCATTGTACACTGATTCCTCGGTCGCCTCGATAACGGCGAGAAACAGCGCATCCAGTACCGGCGCATTGTCCTCCACCAGTTCCACCGTGCGGGTCAAGGCCGAAGGCTGATGGGCGATCCGATTCCTCGTTGAAAAAGCAAGCACGAAATCCCCGCTGCCGTGGCTGGCGACTGCCCCGGTACGTGCCAAGCCATGACACGCCCGGCGCGCTAACCTAGCCAATTGGTGTGGCGCAAGCGGTGCATCGGTGGCACTCACTACCATCACAGAGCCATCGGCTACGCCTGGCGCATTGTCTTCGGATGCCAGGGCATGCCCTACCGGCACCCCCATAACCAGCAGATTACGCTGCCGGCCAAAATTGGCGACAAGCAACACACCCACGGTAAAGGCACCCAAGGCAGCAGGTAACTTCCGGGAGGCAGTGCCCACGCCAGCTTTAAAGCCAAAAGCCGACATGCCGGTCCCAGCACCTACTGCCCCTTCCTCCACTGGGCCACTGGCAGCCAAATTCAGGGCGGCAAAGACATGCTCTGCCCGCACATGACGACCTTGGATGTCGTTCAAGAAGCCATCATTGCACTCTCCAACCACCGGATTCACTGTCGAAGTAGCGATGCCAATATCTGGGTTCTGCTCCAGAGACCACTGTATGGAGGCATCAGCAACGATGCCTACATTGAGTGTATTGGTGAGCAGGACTGGCGTCTCTAAAGTACCCAACTCTAGCACTTGAGCCAAACCCATGCATTTGCCAAAACCATTGATGACGTGGGCTGATGCCGCCACTTTATCGCGGAAAATGTTACCACCATGTGGCAACACTGCGGTAACCCCTGTCCGTACCGGCCCTTTTCCCGGCACCAATAGGCCGTGTCCAGAGATCAGCGTGCAGTGCCCAACTAACACGCCCTCCACGTCGGTGATGGCATTCCAAGTGCCCGTTGGCAATTCTCCTACCACAATACCTAACTCGCGTGCTCGCGGTCGCTTCTGCCTTGCCTCTGACATAACATCTCCCTTTCACGTGCGAAAGCTCTAGTAGAACTCAACTGGCTGCGTAACCAAAGCCTTTATACCGTGTTTTTAAAATAAACACAAGTCTTGAGGAGAAGAGAAAATGCCCACAATCGCTGTTGTTACCGATACCGGTGCAGACCTGACGCCAGAACTGTGTGCCCAGTATAGCATTACTACTGTGCCTCTGGTCGTACGCTTTGGCGAGGAGGTGTATCTGGATGGCCAACTCTCCGTCGAAGAGTTTTGGAACAAAGTGCAAAAAGGTCCCCCTTACCCACAGACTTCTCAGCCTGCTACCGGGATGTTCGAAGAAGCCTTTGCCAAATTGATCGAACAGGGCAATCATGTCCTGTGTCTGACGATCACCAGCAAACACAGTGGAACGCTCAACTCAGCCTACGCCGCTGCGCAGAATTTCCCGGGCAAAGTTACGGTTTTCGACACGCTTTCGCTCTCGCTGGCCCAGGCGTACCAGGCTATAACCGCTGCCAAGGCAGCAGCGGAAGGTAGAAGCCTCGAAGAAATCCTAGCTCAGCTGGAAAGCATCCGCGCTCGCACACACCTGTTCGTCCTCTTGGACACCATCGAATACCTGCGTCGTGGCGGGCGCGCTGATCAGGTTATTCCGGTGCTGGAGCGTGTGGTGCGTGTATTGAATATCAAACCCATCCTGGAGGTAGTTGACGGCCAACTCAAGCTCTTGGGAGCTGCCCGCTCACGTGAGAAAGGGTTAGAGCGCATTCAACAAGAAATCGCCAGCCGCGCGCCAGCGGAAATGCTTATTGTCGCCCACACCAGACAGGCGGATGCCGCTCCCGCCTTTGCGCGTGCCTTGGCAGGACGCATCCGGTTCCCGCCAGAACAAGTTATGGTTACCGAGACAGGCGCTGTCCTCTCCAGCCATGCCGGCCCAGGAGTGATCGCAGCAGCCATTGTGCAGCGCAACGCATAGATTCCAGCTCTTGCCTTGCTCTTCATCCCCAAGTTAAGCAAAGACGCTCTGCAACCATTCGGGATTCCAAAATCTACCTCATGTGCTTTGACCGCGCAAGCTGACATCAGTAGAATGAGCGGCACAAAAATCTGTGCTTGAAAAGGCGCTTTGGCGCAGTTCCCATATACTTGCCCAAACGCTGGCTTGCGCACGGGTTGTGACTTTTCTTCAAGGAGCATTCAATGAGACGCATCGTACTCTTTCTCACATTGTGCCTTCTCTTGACATCGTGCTCTTGTGGCACACTGCCTGCGACGCCAACACCAACCACGTCAGCTAACCCGCAACTGACTGTGGTGGCCACCTCGGTGCCCACGAATCAACCATTGCCCTCACCCCAGCCCAACGTAACGTTGCATCCAGACGGCGCCCGGATCGAACTGGATCTCTGGGTAGACGACCCAACGCCACCGCTGAATTCCTTTGTCACCGTTAGAGGCAGCATCCTCAGGAACGGTGTCCGCCTCGGCGGACTTGTCATGCGTGCAACATACCCTACCAAAGAGAGCTTTTCGTCCTGCGACGTGCTCATTATCTACGGGGCAGGAGTCTGCACGCTGCCTGTTAAGGACTATGCCCCTGGTGTATTCGTACCGATTACGGTTACCTTTGAATACGACGGCGTGCGCTATACCGGACAGACAGGCTTTACCCCACGCCAACCATGATTTTGCTGGCCACAACCGTTCACTCTGAAGAAGGGCTTATCGCGCATATCGTGTGCTTGAGAGAACAATGAAGTTGGGGTATACTTTACATTGGCGATATACCCATGTCCAGACTAATGAATGGCCTTGCAGAAAAAGATATCCACGCTACTATTCAGGCTCTGCCAGTTGCTGAAGTATACAAAGCCCTGGCTACGCGTCCTGGAGGATTGACAGGGACAGAAGCTGCAGAACGCCTGCAACGCCTCGGACGAAATACGATCCGTGAAGCCAAACGCAAGCCCCTTGTTCTGCGCTTCCTAGTCAATTTCACACACCTTATGGCTGTTCTGCTATGGATCGGTGGCGCAATCGCTCTGATTGCCCAGATGCCACAACTGGGCATAGCGATTTGGCTGGTCAATCTAATCAACGGCGCTTTCAGCTTCTGGCAGGAATACCGCGCGGAAAAAGCTACGGAAGCGCTGCGCCGCCTCCTTCCAACCTACGCTCGTGTGTTGCGCGACGGAGAAGAACAGCGCATCCCTGCTGAGGAACTGGTGCCCGGTGATGTCCTGCTGCTCAGCGAGGGCGACCACATCTCCGCCGATGGACGGCTTGTGCACCAAGCCGGGCTCCAGATAGACCAATCTACCCTTACTGGTGAATCCCACCCCGTCCCCAAAACGAGTGAAGCGGTTCTGCAAGCAGACCTCGCCCGTACCGAACTACCGAACCTGGTTTTTGCTGGCACGAATGTGGCTGCCGGCACGGGCAAAGCAGTTATTTTTGCGACCGGCATGGACACTGAGTTTGGCAAAATTGCACATTTCACACAGGCATTGGAGGAAGAACCGAGCCCACTGCAGCAAGAAATGAGCAATGTCACCAAGATCGTGACAGTAGTCGCTGTGAGTGTTGGCTTGATTTTCTTTATCTTGGCGGCTGTATTGGTGGGCATTGATCTAGCCGAGAGTTTTATTTTCTCATTGGGGATGATCGTTGCCTTTGTCCCCGAGGGATTACTGCCTACAGTAACCTTAGCCCTGGCTATGGGCACGCAGCGTATGGCGCGACGCCATGCCTTGATCAAGAAACTTTCCGCTGTCGAGACCTTAGGTTGCGCCAGCGTTATCTGTACGGACAAGACCGGTACGCTCACTCAAAATGAGATGACAGTACGTGGTCTGTGGGTAGCTGGCCGGCAATTAGCCGTAACCGGCGTTGGCTATGCGCCCAAGGGTCAGATCGTAGCGGATGGACAGCCCATTTCGACTCCAGCAGATGGCGCTTTGCGGCAATTGCTCATCGCTGGTGCCTTGTGCACGAACGCTCGCCTGCTGCCTCCCAACGGAGATTCTACGCGCTGGACCGTGCTAGGAGACCCCACTGAGGCCGCTCTGCAAGTATTGGCGCTAAAGGGCGGGCTCAATCTAGAAGCTGAAATGCAACGGTCTCCTTGCCTGTGCGAACTCCCCTTCGAATCGCGCCGCAAACGCATGAGCATGATACGCCAAAGAGGGGGATCGCGGGTAGCCTATGTCAAAGGTGCACCAAAAGAGATGCTTGCTCTGTGTACTCGCATTCAGATGGATGACCATGAATGTCCTTTGGACGATGCCATGCGTGCAGAGATTATAGCCGCCAACGACGAATTTGCCCGGAACGGATTACGCGTGCTCGCCGTCGCTATGCGTGCGATCGACGAAGCAACAAATCCATCCCAGTATACTCCTCAGGATGTTGAGCGCGACTTGACTTTTCTGGGGTTGGTAGCCATGCTGGATCCACCCCGGCCAGAAGTAACGGAGGCTGTGGAAAAGTGCCATCGCGCCGGCATCCGGGTGATCATGATCACTGGTGATTATGGCCTAACGGCAGAAAGCATCGCCCGCCGCATTGGCATCATCCGCACTAGTCATCCCCGTATCATCAGTGGTGCCGAATTGGATGCTATGGACGACCAAGCGCTGCAGGAAACGTTGCAAAACGAGGTCATCTTCGCCCGTGCGGCTCCAGAGCACAAGCTGCGTGTGGTCAATATATTGCAGAAGATGGGGCACATCGTGGCTGTCACCGGCGATGGAGTGAACGATGCGCCTGCTTTGAAGAAAGCGAACATAGGGGTAGCGATGGGCATCGCCGGTACTGATGTCGCCAAAGAAGCCGCAGATATGATCTTGACTGACGATAATTTTGCCTCCATTGTCAATGCCATAGAGGAAGGGCGGGCAGTCTATGCCAATATCAAGAAATTCATCACGTATATCTTTACCAGCAACACTCCAGAAGCGGTGCCTTTCATCCTCTTTGCACTTAGCCGTGCGCGTATTCCGTTAGCTTTAAATGTGATGCAAATCCTCTCCATTGACCTAGGCACCGACATCGTGCCCGCCTTAGCGTTGGGCGCTGAGCCCCCAGAACCAGGGATCATGGATAAGCCACCCCGCAACTTGAAAGAGCATGCTATTACGCTTTCCCTGCTGACACGGGCATATCTTTGGTTGGGTCCAATACAAAGCCTGGCAACCATGGCTGCCTTTTACCTGCAGTATTGGCTCAACGGCTACTGGGGGCAATGGCTAGATTTGCCAGCAAGCGGGGTCCTGTATCGCTCAGCCACAGCCATGGCCCTTGCGGCGGTTGTAACGACCCAGATCGGCAACCTGTTTGCACAACGCACAGAGCAGACCTCTGCCTTCCGCCTGAATCCTTTCAATAACCGATTGATCTGGATCGGTATTTTCACCGAACTGGCAGTCGTTAGTTTGGTCATCTACACGCCATGGCTTCAGACCGTTTTTGGCACAGCGGCCTTTCCCTTGCAGAATTGGCTGTTCCTGTTTGCCTGGACACCGTCCTTATTGCTTATGGACGAATTGCGGAAAGCACTAGTGCGCTATCGAGAGCGTCGCAAGTCTGTATAAATCCGTAGAAATGAGAGGAAATCGCTGCGATTCCTCGGAGGAGGTGGGCGATGAGAATCATTATCGTGGGTTGTGGCAGGTTGGGTTCCGGCCTGGCGAAATTGCTCAGCATGGAAGGCCACGCTGTAACCGTGGTGGACAGTGACCCGCTTGCCTTCGAACGCCTTGGCCCGGCGTTTAAAGGCAAGACCGTGGTCGGTATTGGCTTTGACCGCGAGGTACTGATACAAGCGGGTATCGAACGAGCTGATTGCTTGGCGGCGGTGACAGCCAGCGATGACGCCAACGTGGTAGCTGCTCGCCTTGCCAGCCATGTATTCCATGTCCCAAAGGTCATTGCCCGACTGTACGATCCGCGCAAAGCAGAAATCTACCAGCGGCTTGGGCTACAAACCATCTCACCGGTTACATGGGGCATCAACCGCATCGCTGACCTGCTTTGTCGTTCTCCATTGGAAAGTGTGGTAACCCTGGGTAGCGATGTAGATATTATTGAGGCAGAAATTTCACCCCTTCTGGCAGGCAAGACGGTGAAAGAAGTAACCATCCTCGGTGAAGTCCACGTGGTAGCAATCACACGCAGTGGTAAGACCTTCTTGCCGACCCAAGGCACGGTATTTCAGGCGGGTGATTTAGTCCACCTGGCAGCCCTCACGTCATCTACAGAACGGGTTAAGGCGCTGCTCGGATTGGAATAAGGAGGCAAAGACAAAATGGTCATGATGGTCTTGATTGTAGGCGGAGGGAAAGTTGGAACACATCTAGCCGCTATGTTGCTGCGCGAAGGATACCGCGCCAAAGTGATCGAAGTGCAGCGGGAAGAGATCCCGCGCCTGCAGCGTGACTTGCCAGCAGAAGTAGTGATTCGGGGCAATGGCACAGACCCAAACGTTCTGGAAGCAGCGGGGATCCGCCACGCAGATGTGGTGGCTGCTGTTACAGGAGCAGATGAAACAAACCTGGTTGTCGCTGGCCTGGCACGTTTCGAGTTCCAAGTGCCACGGGTCATCGCGCGCGTGAACAACCCTAAGAACGCCTGGCTATTCATCCCGGAAATGGGGGTGGATGTCGCCCTGAATCAGGCTGATCTGATGGCGCATCTCATTGCGGAAGAGATGTCACTCGGTGATATGATGACCCTGCTCAAGCTGCGCAAGGGGCAGTACTCGTTGGTGGAAGAAAAAGTGGATCCCACAGCCATAGCCGTAGGTAAGGCGCTGCGCGAACTGCAACTACCCAGAGAGTGCCAGTTAGCCGCGATCATCCGCAAGGGGCAACTCCTCATCCCCCATGGCGATACTGTATTGCAACCTGCGGATGAGGTTCTGGCCGTTGTTCATGCCTCACAGGCTGCCCAATTGGCAGCCATACTTGGCCCCCAGTCAAGGGCTCCGTCCTCTAGCTCAAAGGGATAAGGAGGAGCAGCATGTCTACAGGAGAGTCAAGATTGATCGTTGAGCAATGCCCGCAATGCGGGGGCAATCTGCCGCCCGGTGGCGAGCAAATCATCTGCCCCTATTGCGGTTCGCGCCTGATCCGTCGTCATGCAGGTGCACAGAGGGAAGCAGAGGGAACTCAGGAAGCTTTCGTTCAGGGAATGCATCTGAAGCTCCTCTCCTGCGTGGATACACAAGGCATCGGCATAGAAGCCTTCCGTATGCTTATCCCCAG
Organism: Anaerolineae bacterium; assembly: GCA_049969135.1. Classification (GTDB taxonomy): domain Bacteria; phylum Chloroflexota; class Anaerolineae; order UBA2200; family UBA2200; genus JACIWX01. The sequence goes on along the minus strand of JBMFPM010000004.1, from coordinate 7,502 downwards.
TGGGTGGGAATTTGCAGGAGGCGTGCATTGGCTGATGAACAATCCAGGCATGCCCGCGGTCATCGCCTTTCAGGTGCGCAATCCAAGGGGTGAGGAAGCTTTTGAGGTTTTCCCCTCTTTGCCTTTCTACTGGACAAATAACCCTATGGTGCTGATGACCTTTCCCATGGGTAGCTTCTACTTCGGCAATGAAGTTCGGCCTCCCGTTGGTGCACAGCAAGCTTTGCGCGAGATTGTGCTTCCACGCTTCAGGGGCAATATAGCAAGCCTACAAATTATCCACGAAGAGCACTTGCCAGACCTGGCACGCCAATTACAGGCGACGCGCCCCGAGGCACCCAGTGCTCTGACCACTGCGGACGGCGCCAAAGCCCGAGTACGCTATGCAAAGGGCACGGCGACTATTGAAGAAGAGTTTTTCTGTGTCATTGAGTTCACCCGCATTGCAACCCCGATGCTGATGGGTGCCATGGAAACCCTCTTCTGGCAAGCCAGTTACCCCTTCTCATTCCGCGCACTCGCCGGACGGCTAGATGACCTGACAGATCTCTACCAAACCATGACCAGTTCCTTCCGCCTGAACCCATTATGGTACAGCCGTTATACGCAGGTTAGTCAATACCTGGTTCAGAACCAGATCCAACAGATACACAATGTAGGTCAGCTCAGCCGCATCATCAGCCAGACTAGTAACCAGATCAGCAACATGATGATGGAATCCTACTATCAGCGCCAACAAGTGTACGACCGCATTTCCAGCAGCTTCAGCCAGGCGATACGCGGCGTTGACGAGTACCACGATCCGTTCAAAGAATATGGAGTAGAACTGCCAGGCGGCTACCGGTATGCGTGGGCTAATGCCCTAGGCGAATACATCCTGACGGATGACCCGGGCTTTAACCCCAATATCGGATCGAATTTGAACTGGGAACCTATGGAGCGAAAATAGCGGCACAGACCTCCGTGGACAATACCAACAAGCGCACAAATCTATTCAGGAAAGGAGAATGGCTATGAAATCGTCCTCTAAATACCGTTGGTTCGTCGTCGCTACTTTCTTTGCCTTCATGCTGCTTCACCAATGCGACAAGCTGCTTATTGGCCCCCTAACCACGCAAATCATGAACACTTTCCACATCAACGAGGCTCAGATGGGTGCAGTAGTAACAGGAGCGCTGGTTGTCGGCGCTATTCTATACCCCATCTGGGGCTATCTCTACGACCGCTATGCCCGTTCAAAGCTATTGGCACTGGCTTCATTCATCTGGGGTTCGACTACTTGGATCAGCGCTATCGCCCCTACCTACGGGGCGTTCTTAGCCACCCGGGCCACAACAGGCATTGATGACTCCAGTTACCCCGGTCTGTACAGCCTGATCTCCGACTATTTTGGGCCAGAGATGCGAGGCAAAATCTACGGATTGCTGCAAATTGCGCAGCCCTTTGGCTACATGCTGGGCATGCTGCTTGGCTTGCTGCTGAGTAGCTCTCTGGGATGGCGCGGCATTTACTACCTCACCGGTTCGCTGGGCATCTTGCTGGCTTTTGTGATCTTCTTCGGCGTGCGCGAAGCACCACGGGGCAAAGCCGAGCCTGAGTTGCGTGATCTGGAACAAATGGGGATTTACCGTTTCGACCTGCAGACTGCGCTGGGCTTGTTGAAAAAACGCAGCCTGATACTGTTGTTTGTCCAAGGTTTCTTCGGCGTCTTCCCGTGGAATGTCATCACCTACTGGTTTTTCCGCTACCTAGAGACGGAACGAGGCTATTCCAGCGCTGCCGTGTTCACAACTATGGCCACAGCAGTATTGGTCCTGTCTGCAGGCTACTTCGTGGGAGGAGCAGTAGGCGACTTTTTCTTCAAGCGCACACCCCGTGGCAGGGCATTGGTGGCTATGACAGGCGTCTTGGCTGGAGCCATTCTGCTCGTTGTTACAATGAACATCCCGATCGCCAATCAAGGGTTATTCATGGTGCTACTTTGCCTGACTGCGCTGTTCATCCCTATTGCGTCGCCTAACGTAGTCTCTACAGTCTATGACATCACGTTGCCTGAGGTGCGCAGCACAGCATTGGCAGTACAGTACTTCATTGAATCAGCAGGGGCGGCTTTGGCACCATGGATGGCTGGCCTCATCGCCGTGCGTTCCTCGCTGCACAATGCCATCCTGAGCATCTGTGTCTCGACCTGGGTACTGTGTGCTATCTTCTTTGCGGTAGTTGCCTATCTGGTGCCACATGATATTGCCGCATTGCGTAGCCAGTTGCGCGAGCGAGCTGAGTATGAACGAGCCAAGCAGGCAAAAGCGCAGCCTGGATAAGGCGAAACAATATCTGTAGATTGTCAGGTTTATCCTGCGAAAGTCAAAAGAGGGTCAGAGCACGGGCTTCTTTTGCCATAAGATGCTCTGACCCTCTTTTTATGTGAACCAACAAGGAATGTTTAACCTCGTACCTACATACAATGGCTCACGGAATTGGGGCGAACTTCATGATGCGGTGATTGCCAGAATCAGTAACATAGATATACCCTTCCCCATCCACCGCTATCCCCGACGGCACATTGAACGACCCACCATCACTCCCAAACACCCCCCACATCGCTAACACCTTCCCACTCCCATCAAACTTCACCACCCGATGATACTCAGGCACCGTTACATACACTCCCCCTCGCCCATCCACCGCCACATACGGCTTGTTCACAGGCAACTCACTCTCCCATCCCACCACCTGCCACTGCGTCACATAGTTCCACCCACGATCAAACTTCTGCACCCGCTCATTCCACACATCCGCAACATATATATTGCCATCTCTGTCCACGGCAATGCCGCAAGGCTCCCTCATCTGGCCGTTCAGTGACCCTCCGCCACCCCACTGACCGAGCAATTCGCCATCTGGTGTGAACTTGAGCACACGTTTGTTCCCCGTGTCACTGACCAGCAGGTTGCCTTCGCCATCCACCTCAATATCCCGCGGCCCATAAAACACATCCCCCGCACCTAACACCCCTCCCGTGTCGCCAAATACACCCCATGCCTTGATAAACCGCCCTTCCTTGTCAAATTTCTGTACCCGATGATTCCACGTGTCCGCAACATACACATTCCCTTGCCCATCCACCGCTATCCCCCACGGCTCCTGAAACTCCCCAGCACCATTCCCTTGCCGCCCCCAACCACGCAAGTACCGCCCCTCCCCATCAAATACCTGCACCCGATGGTTCCGCGTATCCACCACATACACATTCCCTTCCTTATCCACCGCTATCCCCTTCGGATCGTTGAACTGCCCCTCGCCAGTGCCAAACCCTCCCCATGTCAGCACCGCCGTGACCTGGATGCGCTTCTTCTCGTACTCATCCTCAGGCAGTTCAAGCCCTGCCCCCGCCACCTCCGGCCCATAGTCCCACAACTGCGCCGCTAGGTCCTTGCGCACATACAGAGCAAAACGATGCACATAGGGCCATGAAGTCGTGGATTGTGGGTATTTGCGCGACCAAATGATATCCCACCAGAATTTGCGTCTCTCTGGATTTCTGAGGTCATTCCATATTTTGGCTGGTGTCAAGTTCGAGTACACATCTTGATTGGGCCACCAGATAAGGCGATATTCCCGCCGCAAGTATTTTGCGGTGAGCTGCGTTCGCAACTTGGACTCGTTCTCAGGGCCGATAATGACCACATCCGCATCGCCAGACAAGCCCGTATCACCGGTGAAGAAAATGGCATTTCGATAATCTCGTAAGTACCAGACAAAGGGCCAACTCGATTCATTGTCGTAAGCTACCTTCAAGTCCTTGTCTCCCGCAATGCGGTTCGATATAGCATCCAATTCGCGCGTTACGGCGCCTGTATCAGGGGTTGAATCTGCGTACATCAGGAATTCTGTCGCATAATCCTGGTTGATAAAGGTGAGCATCCAGGCAAAGCGCACCGTCACAGCAGCCAGCACGATAAAGACTAGGCACAGAGTAATCCGCCCCCAGCCTCGCCAGCCCAAAGTGCGGCAAAAGCGGTACAGCAATGCCGTCGTAACGAGCAATAGCACCAGCGACAACAGCCAGCGCAGCGTTACCTCGAGCTGAGAAAGGGTCATGCCGCTGAATGGCCGAGTTGGACCTATTAATGTAGACAGCATGACGAAAAGGGAGAAAAGGGCTACAGGCATCAAAGCCAGCGCATACCCTGCTCCCCGTGTTAGCAGCTTGCGCCAATCGGTAGACTCCCACACCTTGCCAATGAACCAGCCTCCCAGCAATCCTAGCGGCAGGACCAGGTGCATGTTTTGCCACGGCATCTTTTCACCAGCCCAGGTCCAGATGGCAAAATTTGTCAATGTCCAGTAGATGAGGAATGGGAGAAACGCTTCTGCGCCATCGCGAATCGCTGGGCTCACCCGTGCTTCCTCCCGTCTGGCTGTCTTCCGCCTGCGCCCTGTCTGTTCTGGGGCGGGCGGCACCCGCTGCGCACCTTCTTCGGTCACTAACCGCTTGCGACGACCCAGCCAAAGGTAGTACACGATAGCCATTCCAGTCAGCAGAGAGGGCAAGAATTCGTAAAGGCCATTCAAGAAGAAAAAGTAGTACCAAGGTTGTCCGCCGCGTCGCACTTCTTGCTGCGACAGCCAGTATCCCAGCATGCCCACCATGCCAGTGGCAAAACCACGGGGGTTAGTAAACAATGTAGTGTAGAAAACAATGAATATTGTGTAGTAAATAGCAGCACATACCAACCAGACTTTGCGCTTCCACCAGATTCCTATGGCTGTTGAGAGAACCAGCAGCAAGAGGACAATCGTGCCAGTGCGGACAATGCCAGTGGAACTATAATCCAAAGGATTCCACTTGAATACGCTCACAATAACAGGGGCCATCAGCGGTAAAGCCAGGGTTGCTAACAACACAACGAGGTCAAAGACAGGGAGCTCATTCAGCGGGCGCTGCGTGCGTCTCCATTCCACCAACAGGTACAACACAAGAAAGCTGCCGAAAATAGCGCCATAAATGAAGGCAATTGCCTTGCTGCACATGGCTACGGCTAAGGCACCAGCGATGATATATAGCCAGCGCTCCTTCTTATCCGCCAGGTAATAGAAGAAACAGATCACCATGACCAACTCAGCCACCATCAGCCAGATGTCATGGCGGAAGTAACGTCCCCGGTACATCAGCGTCGGCGAGATGGTCAGTAGGAACATCGCTGCGATGGTCCCTGCTCGCCCCAGCCAGCGACGGAGCGGCCATACTAACAGGACCAGGACAATGCTGAAAAGTGCAGGGGCTATGCGCGTCGTGGTATCATTTACGCCGAACAGGAAATACACAAAAGCCACTACATGATAGCCAAAGGGCCCGTGATAGACGGGGTCATGGCGATAGCCCTGTCCGGTGACCAGCTTCCAGGATTCCCAGGCATGAATGCTCTCATCATGGCCAAAAGAGCGGTTGTCCAAATCCCAAAGGCGAGTGAAAACCAGGGCAGCCACGATCAGCAACAAGATCACCACTTGCCAATTGATGTGCAAAGTGGGGAATAGCACATTATTCACCCGACCTGACGTTCTATTCGGCATTTCTTCCATGGATCGAACGTACCTCCTGATTGGTATCCTTCTACGGCAGTTCTAGTTTACTGGGGCGAACTTCATGATGCGGTGATTGCCAGAATCAGTAACATAGATATACCCTTCCCCATCCACCGCTATCCCCGACGGCACATTGAACGACCCACCATCACTCCCAAACACCCCCCACATCGCTAACACCTTCCCACTCCCATCAAACTTCACCACCCGATGATACTCAGGCACCGTTACATACACTCCCCCTCGCCCATCCACCGCCACATACGGCTTGTTCACAGGCAACTCACTCTCCCATCCCACCACCTGCCACTGCGTCACATAGTTCCACCCACGATCAAACTTCTGCACCCGCTCATTCCACACATCCGCAACATATATATTGCCATCTCTGTCCACGGCAATGCCGCAAGGCTCCCTCATCTGGCCGTTCAGTGACCCTCCGCCACCCCACTGACCGAGCAATTCGCCATCTGGTGTGAACTTGAGCACACGTTTGTTCCCCGTGTCACTGACCAGCAGGTTGCCTTCGCCATCCACCTCAATATCCCGCGGCCCATAAAACACATCCCCCGCACCTAACACCCCTCCCGTGTCGCCAAATACACCCCATGCCTTGATAAACCGCCCTTCCTTGTCAAATTTCTGTACCCGATGATTCCACGTGTCCGCAACATACACATTCCCTTGCCCATCCACCGCTATCCCCCACGGCTCCTGAAACTCCCCAGCACCATTCCCTTGCCGCCCCCAACCACGCAAGTACCGCCCCTCCCCATCAAATACCTGCACCCGATGGTTCCGCGTATCCACCACATACACATTCCCTTCCTTATCCACCGCTATCCCCTTCGGATCGTTGAACTGCCCCTCGCCAGTGCCAAACCCTCCCCATGTCAGCACCGCCGTGACCTGGATGCGCTTCTTCTCGTACTCATCCTCAGGCAGTTCAAGCCCTGCCCCCGCCACCTCCGGCCCATAGTCCCACAACTGCGCCGCTAGGTCCTTGCGCACATACAGAGCAAACTTGCTCACCATGGGCCATGATGTCGTAGCGTGAGGATATTTGCGGAACCACAAGATGTCCCACCAGTACTTGCGCCTAGCTGGGTCGCGTAGGTCTTTCCACAATTTAGCTAATGTCAGGTTGCGGTATGGCTCCTCATCAGGCCACCAGATAAGGCGATATTCCCGCCCTCGCCGAATATACTTGCCGACAAGTTGGGATTTCAACTTGCTCTCATTGCCCAGTCCAATGATTACCACATGTGGATCACCGGGAAGACCGGTATCCCCTGTAAAGAAAGAGACACCTTCGCGGTCACGCAGATACCAAAAGAAGGGTTGCTGTGATTCGTTATCATACGCAATCCTCAGCACCTCAGAGCCGATCATGCGTCGCGACATCTCATCCAATTCACGCATAATGGCCGCAGTATCCGGTGTTGAAGCCGCATATACGAGGAATTCAGTAGCATAGTCTTGGTTCACAAAACTCAGCATCAACGCAAAGCGCAGAGTAACGGCAATCAAAATCACACAGCCCATGCCCAGGGCTACGCGTGTCCAGCCACCGAGACCAAGATGACGACCAAAGGCATAGATGAGTGCTGCAATGATCCACAGCAAGACAAGCGCGAGCACCCAACGCAGCGTGGCTTGCATCTGATCTAGCCCTGCGCCGCTGAAGGGACGAATGGGAGCGCGCATGGTGCTAATAAGGACAAAGAGCAAGAACAAACCGAGAGGCAATAGAACAGCCACGGAAAGTGCCCCTTGTTGCACCAGCTTTCGCCAATCGGTACGTTCCCACACCTGCCCCAGAAACCATCCGCCCAACAAGCCCAGGGGTATCACGAGGTGCTGCGTCTGCCAGGGCATTTTCTCCCCTGACCAAGCAAAAATGGCGAAATTCA
>JBMFPM010000003.1:0-17489 GCA_049969135.1 Anaerolineae bacterium | reverse complement strand
GACTACCAGGAGCAGATCAGCAAGGTGACGTTGCGGCAAAGGCGTGAGACAGTGGAAGAGATGATCAAGGGCAGAGCACTGGTGGCTGGCGCCATCTATGTGGATGATGCGGTAGGCAGCCTGGTACCCAATTACCGGGGCTATTCTGGCCATGTCCGGGGCTACGGTGGCTTGTACGATTGGGACGACCCAGTGAGCCCGGAGCGCCTGCCCGTGACGGATAGAGCGGAAATGTCGGAGCATATCAAGACTGTGGCGCGCTTCTATGGGGCGGACCTGGTGGGGATTTGTGCAATCAACCCCTTGTGGGTATATTCGCATTACTATGACCGTGAAACCGGCGAGTATGGTGAACTCGAAATCCCGTACAAGTATGCGATTGTTATGGGGCTGGAGATGCCCTTTGCCGAAATCAACCAGTCACCTGGCTTTGGCGCCAGTGCTGCCACGGCGCTCATTTATTCCAAGATGGCGGAAGTGAGCTCCAAGCTGGCGAAGTACATCCGCGCCTTGGGTTATGAAGCCGTGCCCTCTGGGAACGACACAACGCAGAATATCCCGCTCGCCATTGATGCCGGCTTGGGCGAAATCGGACGGCTGGGCTTGTTGCTCACGCCCGAATTTGGGCCGCGGCAGCGCCTGTGCAAAGTGCTGACAAACTTGCCTTTGGCAACAGACAAGCCGATTGATTTTGGCATGCAGCGCTTTTGTGAGACCTGTTTTTTCTGTGCCCATGCCTGCCCCGCGAAAGCTATCCCCTTTGGCGAGCGCTCGCTGGAGCAGACATCCATCTCCAACCGGCCGGGCATCCTGCGCTGGACGGTGAACGTGGGCAACTGTTACCTGTTCTGGCGCTCAAACGGTGGCACTGATTGCTCGAACTGTATCGCCGCTTGCCCTTGGGGTCAGCCCAATCGCCCCTGGCTCTAGCCTGTACCTCAGCTTTTGACCAGCCTGTTATCTTGAAGACGACTATATACATTGACAAGGAGGACAAAAAGCATGTTCGATGTGAGCAAAGTGGATGCCATCATTGCAAAACATGGAGCAGAACAGCGTGCTCTGACAGCCATGCTGCAGGACATCCAGGAGGAGTACAACTACCTGCCCAAGGAAGCTCTGGAGCATCTAGCGCAGAAAATGAAGTTACCCCTGATACAGGTGTACCAGGTTGCCAGATTCTACAGGGCTTTCAGCTTGGAGCCTCGCGGCAAGCATTCCATCACCGTGTGTTTGGGCACTGCCTGTCATGTGCGCGGTGGCGTTGCCATCGCGGACCAGGTGGGGCGGTTGCTCGGCATCAAGCCCGGGGAAACGACCAAAGACATGCGCTTCAGCTTTGACACGGTCAACTGCCTGGGCTGCTGCGCTCTGGGCCCCGTGATGGTGGTGGATGGCCAGTACTATGGCAAAATGGCTGCCAGCAAGGTAGAACGTGTGCTCCAGAAATACATGGAAGAGGAGGTTGCTGCCAATGCCTAGGCTAACATCACGCGCCGAGTTCGAGGAATGGCGCCAGTCCATCCTCGCAACTTGGGAACCCAGCAAGCCTTGCATCACTGTGTGCGGAGGGACAGGTTGCCGAGCCTTGGGCGCAAAAGACGTTACTGCCGCCCTCGGACGTGAGCTGAAAAAGCACGGCCTGCAAGATAAAGTAGACCTCAAGATGACTGGTTGCCATGGCTTCTGTGAACGAGGCCCGCTAGTCGTCATCTACCCCCAGCATATCTTTTACCAAGGAGTCACCGCAGACGATGTCCCTGAGATCGTTTCTGAGACGGTTGTCAAGGGGAATGTCCTCGAGCGTAAGCTATACAAACACCCGGTGACCGGAGAGCCAATCGTCTACGAGCCGGACGTCCCCTTCTACCGTGAGCAAAAGCGTATCCTGATGAGGTACAACGGCCTCATTATCCCGACCAAGATCCAGGACTATATCGCCATTGGCGGGTATCAGGCGTTGTGTAAAGCGCTTTTCGAAATGACGCCAGAGCAGGTGATTGAGGAGATCAAGCGTTCTGGTTTGCGTGGCAGGGGCGGCGCAGGTTTCCCCACCGGACGCAAGTGGGAAGAATGCCGCCGCGCTGAGGGGGAGGTCAAGTACGTCATCTGCAATGCCGATGAAGGCGACCCCGGCGCTTATCAAGACCGCAGTCTGGTCGAGGGGAACCCGCACAGTATCTTGGAGGGCATCATCATTGGGGCTTATGCCGTTGGTGCCCACGAAGGCTTTATCTACATCCGCCATGAATACCCCTTGGCGGTGGAACATATTGGCCGAGCCATAGAACAAGCCGAGGAGTATGGTCTGCTGGGCAAAAACATCCTTGGTTCAGGCTTTGACTTCACCTTCAAGGTACATCGTGGTGCCGGGGCATTCGTCTGCGGCGAGTCCAGCGCGCTGATGCGCTCCATCGAGGGCTATGCTGGTGAACCACGCGCCAAGCGCATCCATGCCACCGAGAAAGGGCTGTGGGATCGCCCCACTGTCCTGAACAATGTCAAGACCTGGGCTTCTGTACCCCATATCATCAACAACGGAGCGGACTGGTTTGCCCAGATGGGCACTGAGACGAGCAAAGGGACGATGGTCTTTTCCCTGGTAGGCAAAGTCAATAACACCGGCCTGGTAGAGGTGCCTATGGGCGTGACTCTGCGCCACTTGGTGTACGACATCGGCGGAGGTATTTCCAGCGGTAAGAAATGCAAAGCAGTACAGACCGGCGGGCCATCCGGCGGTTGTATCCCCGAGCGCTTGCTCGACCTGCCTGTGGACTATGAAGCCTTGACCGAAGCCGGCTCCATCATGGGTTCAGGTGGTCTCATTGTAATGGATGAGGACACCTGCATGGTGGACGTGGCACGCTATTTCCTGCACTTTACCATGGAAGAATCCTGTGGCAAGTGCACTGCGTGCCGCGAAGGAAGCCGACGCATGTACGAGATCTTGGACCGCATCGTACACGGAAAGGGCCAGGAGGGAGACATCGAGCGGCTGGAGGAGATAGGCAAAGCCATGATCGCCGGTTCGCTCTGTGCCTTGGGGCGCATGGCGCCGAACCCGGTCCTGAGCACCATTCGCTACTTCCGGGAGGAGTACGAAGCCCATATCCGCGACAAGCGTTGCCCAGCGGCGGTTTGCAAGGATCTGATTACTTACTCGGTCATCGCCGAAAAGTGCACGGGCTGCGGCGTCTGCTTGCGTAATTGCCCGCAGGGAGCCATCACCGGCGAGAAGAAACAGGTGCACCATATTGACCCGAGCAAGTGCATCCGCTGCGGCATTTGTCGCGAAGTCTGTAGATTCGATGCGATCAAGGTAGAATAGGAGACAGCAACATGGTAGAACTCACGATTGATGGCAAAAAAGTACAGGTTGAGGAAGGAACAACCATCCTGGAGGCAGCGCGCAAGGCGGGCATTGAAATCCCCACCCTTTGCAGCCATCCGGACCTCAAACCGTATGGCGCTTGCCGCGTCTGTGTCGTTGAGGTCAACCGCAGAGGGCGCTCTGTCGTGACCACTTCCTGTGATTACCCGGTGGAGCAGGGGATAGAGGTCAAGACTGATTCCCCCGCTGCCACCAGCACACGCAAAATGATGATTGACTTGCTCCTATCGCGTTGTCCCAACGTGCGGCCGCTGCAACTCCTTGCCAAACAATATGGAATCGAGAAGCCTAGCTTCCCTACTGACCACCCAGAAGAAGATTGTATCCTCTGTGGGTTATGTGCCCGTGCGTGCGACGAAGTCGCGCACAAGAATGTTATTGGCCTGGTAGACCGGAGCCAGAAGCGCCAAGTGAGCACGGCTTTTGGCCAGCCGTCGCCCGAGTGCGCTTCTTGCGGCAAATGCATCCCCTATTGCCCCACCGGTGCTATTGCCCATGTGCCAGGCATCATAGTGAAGGGCGTGGGCGGACTTTGGGTGCGGCTGCGCCAGGTAGTGCAGTTAGGGCTGCTGGCGCTGTTCCTGTACTTGGTCTGGAACACCACCCAGAAGGGAGTCGAAGCATTGCCCATCAACCTCTTCAGCCGCTTTGACCCCTTGATGGCGTTCATTTCCATGCTGGGCTCCAAGAAGCTCATCGCCAACATGATCCCTGGTCTGGTAACTATTGTCGTCACGCTCCTGCTTGGCAGGGTCTGGTGTGGTTGGATTTGCCCGCTGGGGACGGTGCTGAACCTCTATGGCCCGAACAAGAACCCACGCATCCCGGATAAGCTGCGCCAGGTCAAGTACTTCTTGCTTTTTGCCTTCATCGCAGCAGCATTGCTGGGCAGTTTGGCGCTGATGTGGCTCGATCCCATCACGATCTTTGTCCGTCCGCTGGCAGGGGCAATCTTCCCTGCTATCCTGCAGAAGCAGGCGCCGGTGGCCATTCCCAAGGGACTGGCTGCGACGCGCGTGGCTGAGATTCCCTTGCGCCCGGTGGTGCACCCAGTACTGCTAGTACCGCTGGTTATCGTGCTCGTCCTGAACCTGTTTGCCAAGCGTTTCTGGTGCCGCTACCTTTGCCCCTTGGGTGCATGGGTGGCTTTCCTGTCCAAATTCTCTTGGATCAAGCGCTACATAGACAAGAAGATCTGTCTGGAATGGGGCCGTTGCATCCCGAGCTGTCCCATGGATACCATTGCCTATGAGGATCTGAGCAGCGATCCGGGAGAATGCCTCATGTGCCTGGATTGCCTGGGCGTCTGTCCGTCTGGCGCCACCAAGTTCGGGCCGCAGCCCAAACCTGGTTTTGGCTACAGCTACGACCCCTCGCGGCGGCAGTTGCTGGCTTCTCTGGTGGTCGGAGTGGGTGGTGCAGCCCTGCTCAAGTCAGATATGCTCAAGAGCAAGTATCCCTTCCAGCTCCGGCCACCGGGAGCGAAAGAGGAAGAGTTCCTGAGCCGCTGCATCCGCTGCGGCCAGTGCGTCAAGGTTTGCCCGAACAATGCCCTGCACTTGGCGTTGTTCGAGGCTGGTTTGGAATCCATCTGGTCGCCGCTGCTCGTCCCGCGCATTGGCAATTGCAACTATGACTGCAATGCCTGCGGGCAAGTCTGCCCAACGCAAGCTATCCCCAAGCTGTCGTTAGAAGAGAAGCGCAAAGCCAAGATCGGCACGGCCGTGGTGGATTTCGACAGGTGTATCCGCTGCTTGCTCTGCGTTACCAGATGCCCAGTGGAAGGAGCGCTGGTGCAAGGCAATGTGGAAGGCCGCAAAGGCAAGTACCCGATTGTCAATCCTGACCTTTGCATTGGCTGCGGCACGTGCGAATTCGTTTGCCCAGTGGAAGGCGAAGCAGCCATCCGCGTGCATGCTCCGGGGGCTGTTCCACAAACCTAGCATCTCGTCAACCTCCCGCAGGTTGAGAACCTGCGGGAGGTTCATTATCAGTATGGGAGAACGGCATGGCAAGAGACGTACTGGAAATACTGGTTCTAGGGGTGGTTGTTTTCGAACTGGTTGTGTTGCTCTACCATTGTTCCATTATGGAACGACACGAGAAGAAGCTAGAAGACCATGTAGCAGCGCTGGATGCGCATTTGCTCAGGATGCAAGAGCATGTGGACAAACTAGATAGCCATGTGGCAGCCCTGGATCAGTATTTGCTCAGGACGCAGGAGCGCGTAGACAGGTTGGACAGCCATGTGGCAGCTTTGGATCGACATGTGCTCAATATGCAGGAGCTTGTGCAAAGCCTGGGCCGCTATATGCGCTGCATCGCCCAAGGTGCCACCGATGCAGAAGAAGCGGGGTAACCAGGGGTCCATCAGTTGCCCAAACAACGTTTTCGTAGTAAAATAGGGTGTGCATCCATCCGCAAGATGGATGGATCAGATTGCAGCAAATTCCTGGAGGCAAAAGGTAAAAAGGAGGAAGAATGCCTCGTATTGGTGTTCCTGAATTGCTGATTATCTTGGTGATCGTGATGTTGATCTTTGGCGTGGGCAAGTTGCCCGAAGTTGGCGCTGCCTTGGGCAGGGCCATTCGTGAATTCCGCGAAGCAACGAAACCGGAAGAAGAAACGAAGGACAAGTCGCAGTGAACCTGTTCAATATCGGCCCCATGGAGTTGCTCTTCATCTTGATCCTTGCCCTGCTCATCTTCGGCCCGCGTCGTTTGCCGGAGATCGCCAGGGACCTCGGCCGCGCCATCACAGAGTTCCGGCGCGCTTCCGAGGAATTGACAACAGAACTGCGCAAGGAGATGGAGAGCACCCAAGCCACTCTCGAAGAAGTGAAGAAAGAGGCGGTCGCAGCCGCAGAGGAAGCAGTGGCGGAAAGCGCGCCGGAGGAAGTGCCCTCCGCAGCTCCTGAGGAAGGTCAGGCACCCGCAGAAGCTGTGGTATCATCCTCTGAGGCAGGGGAGGCGGGCAGTACCGCCGTAGAAGCGAGCGGAGAGGCCACCCCCACTTCTCAAGCACCCACACAGGAAGATGTCCCACACGAAGAAACACCCGCAGGGTAAGCGCAGATGACATCACGGTGAAACGGGCATGGAAGATTGGTTTGCGCTGGTGCAGGATGCCTTCGCCGCTTTGCCGTGTCTAGCTGATGAAGCAGAATGGCTCCATCACGCTGGCCTGCAGCTAGCCGAATGGGATGTGCTAGAAATCGCCTACTTGTGCGAACCCCCACCCAGCGTTGACCTGCTGGCGCAATGGCTACCTTATACTTCCCCAGAACTGCTCAGGACTCACCTGAGTGCCTTGCTGGAGAAGGGCTTCCTACAGGCTTTGAATGAGCAGGAGTACTTCCTGACCGATAGAGCGGTGGAGTTCATCGAAACGCGTGTTGAACAAAAGCGTGCCTATCTTGCCATGCAATCCCCGCTCCCATCCCGAGATTTGCAGCGACTTGCCCATTTGCTGGCCCGCATTGTGCGCGCTGCAGTTGCTGCGCCCCCACCGCCGGACAAGATACGTTTGCTGAGTAGTCAGCGCCAGGCTCCTCCTGCGGATGCGGCGCCTATGGTGCTCATTGCCCAACACCTGACAGATCTGCTCTCCTTTCGCGAGGATGCCTACGTCGCTGCCTGGCGTGCATATGGCTTGGACGGCCCAGCGGTCGAAGTATTGATGCTCCTATGGCGCGGCGAAGCTGCGGACGTAGACGGGCTGAGCGCAGCACTCAGCGCCCGGCGAGGCTATCTCCGGCAGGACTATGCCCGTATCGCGGTGCGCTTGCAAGCGCATGATTGGGTGGCTGCATCGGGCTCTGTGCTCACCGTAACGCCAAGCGGGTGCACCCTGTGTGAGGAGATCGAAGAGACCGCGAGCCGTTATTACATGTTTCCCTGGACCGTGTTGCTGCCGATCGAGGTGCAGCAATTACGCGACCTATTACAGCGTTTCAGAGAAGCTTTGATGCATTCGTAAGTTTTTGGTTGGCGCTATTAGCGCTAAAGCGCTTACTACAAACGGGTTGGTAGTGGGCACTTTGCGTTTCTAGCGCTAAAGCGCTTACTACAAACGGGTTGGTAGTGGGCACTTTAGTGCGTTTCTAGTGCTAAAGCGCTTACTACAAAGGGGTTGGTCGTGCGCACTTTAGTGCGTTTCTAGTGCTAAAGCGCTTACTACAAACGGGTTGGTAGTGCGCACTTTGCGTTTCTAGCGCTAAAGCGCTTACTACAGACGGGTTGGTAGTGCGCACTTCAGTGCGTTTTAAACAGTTACTTACAAACGGATGAATGGAGGATATGCATTATGCCCCAATTCTCTTGGCTTGATCCCAATCCTTTCTACTTTCGCGGTGGGCCGGTGGGGTGCCTGCTCATCCATGGCTTCACCGGATCGCCACCCGAGATGCGGCCCATGGGTGAATACCTGGCGCAACGAGGTTTGACCGTCTCAGGCCCACTCCTGGCTGGGCATGGCACGACACATGAGGATCTAGCCCGTACGACATGGCAGGACTGGTACGCTTCAGTCGAGGCTGCTTATGGTGAGTTACAAAGGCAATGCACACAGATATTTGTCGCCGGATTTTCGCTGGGCTCGCTGTTGGCATTGCACTTGGCTACGCAGCATGATCTGGCTGGCCTCATCCTCCTTGCCCCGGCGTTGCAACTGCGCGACTGGCGTATGCAATTCGTGCCTCTCCTGCGCTACTTCATGAAGGAGATGGTGAAGGATACCGAGCCCCAACATTCGGACTTGACCGACCCAGAGGCTTATAAGCGCTTTTGGTCCTACGATATCGTTCCTGTGTCCGCCATCTACCAACTATACCGCTTACAAAAAGTGGTGGGAGCAGAGCTTGGACACATCCACACGCCTGCCCTGGTTATCTATTCGACCCGGGATATGGCCATCGCTCCGCAGAGTGGGCCAATGGTGTACAAACACATTGGAGCTGAGGATAAGGAACTGTTGGTGTTGTATAACTCTGGCCATGGTTTAGTGGTGGACAGCGAACACCAGCTTGTCTTTCAGAGGGTGTATGAATGGATTCAGGCGCATCAGCGGCCTGTAGTGTAGCCGAAAGACCGGGTTCTTGAGTCCCCTTCTAGCAACATAGGTGAAAACTACGCAATCCCCTCCACACCCGAGTCCTCGCGGCCTTCCCCGTCCATTTCTTCCATCTTGCCCGTTACCGTAAAGACCACGCGTTCACAGATGTTGGTCACACGGTCTGCCGCACGTTCGAGGTTGTGTCCCACCCACAGGAGATACGTGGCTTGATCCAAGGTGCGTGGATCGCTCATGATGAACGTGATCAACTCGCGGTAGACCTGATTGTACAACGCGTCCACCTCAGCGTCTTCCAAAGGGATCGCACGCGCTAGCTCTACATCTCGCTCAATAAAGGCTTTCAATGCCCGGTGGAGCATGGAGCTCGCCTTCTCCGCCATACGTGGCAGGTCAATCAATGGCTTGATCAGCGGCTGCTTCCCGATCATCAGCGTAATCTTGGCAATGCCCTTTGCATAATCACCAATGCGCTCCAATTCGGTCGTCAGCTCCAGCACTGCCGCCAGCACGCGCAAATCGCCCGCCATTGGCTGTTGCGTCGCGATCAGCGTGAGCGCATCCGACTCAATGGCAAAGCGCTTTTCGTTGATGAGACGATCCTGCTGGATCAACAGCTTGGCCGCTTCCAGATCCTGTCGCTTCAAGATGTCCACAGATTTGACCAGTGCTTCTTCCACCATGCTGCCCATCACTAGCAGATCATCCTGTAGACGTTGCAGACTCCGTGCGAAAGTTTCTCGTACCATCTTTCTTTTTTCCCTCTCTTTCTAAATCGTAGCTCACCTTATCCGAACCGGCCGGTAATGTAATCTTCGGTGCGTTTGTCGCGTGGGTTGGTGAAGATCTGAGCTGTCAATCCGTACTCTACCAGCATTCCAGCGCGACGCTCATCTACCCAGAAGAACCCGGTATAATCAGAGACACGTGCTGCTTGCTGCATATTATGCGTGACAATAACAATGGTATAGTGCTCTTTCAGTCGCCGCATTAGTTCCTCAATGCGCAAGGTTGAGATGGGGTCAAGCGCAGAGCAGGGCTCGTCCATGAGGATCACTTCTGGTTTGACGGCAATGACGCGGGCGATGCACAAGCGTTGCTGCTGGCCCAGCGATAGCGAAAGGGCATCCTGAGCCAAATTGTCCTTGACCTCGTCCCAGAGGTCTGCCCCACGCAAGCTTTCCTCGACGATGTCGTGCAAATTGCCCCCCTTATCCAAGCTCAGCACACGTGGGCCAAAGGCGACATTGTCGAAGATGGACTGGGGAAATGGATTGGGACGCTGGAACACCATCCCCACGCGCTGCCTCAGTGCTACTACATCCGTGCCTGGCGCGTAAATATCCTTGCCGTCCAAGAATACGTGACCGTTGAGCCGCGTGCCAGGGATGGTGTCGTTCATGCGGTTGAGGCAACGTAGGAAGGTGGATTTACCGCATCCCGATGGCCCAATCAAAGCCGTGATATGCCGCTCTTGTATAGCGACATTCACATTCGACAGAGCGAGGAAGTTGCCATAGTAGAAGTTGAGGCTTTCTACCTTGATCTTGTCCATGCCTATCCATACCGTCCGGTGATATAATCTTCGGTCCTCTTATCCTTCGGTGTAGTAAACAGAGCTTTTCCCGATTGGTGCTCGATCAATTCGCCCATCAGGAAGAAAGCGGCATAATCTGCTACCCGCGCTGCCTGCTGTATGCTGTGTGGGACCAGCACTATGGTATAAGACTGTTTCAGTTGATAAAGCGATTCTTCCACCTTTGCTGTGGAGATGGGGTCGAGCCCCGAAGTAGGCTCGTCCAGGAGCAGGACCTCTGGCTCCAGTGCAAGGCTGCGTGCAATGCACAGCCGCTGCTGCTGGCCTCCAGATAAGCGATTGGCTGGGTCATCCAAGCGGTCTTTGACCTCGTCCCACAGCGCGGCTTGCTGGAGGCTGCGCTCCAGGATCTCCTCCAAGCGTGAGCGCTCCTTAATACCTGCCAACTTGGGGCCATAGAGCACGTTTTCGCGAATCGTGCCCGGCAAAGGCAAAGGCAAGGCAAAGACCATCCCTACACGCCGCCGCAAGGTGGGCACATCCACGCCAGGGGCATAAATATCCTGTCCATCGAGCAGAATCCGCCCCGTCATCTGTGTGTTTTCCACCAAGTCATTCAGGCGGTTGATGAGGCGCAGCAGCGTTGTCTTGCCGCCTCCCGCCGGTCCCAGGAACACCGTGATGGCACAGGCCGGCACGTCCAGCGTGATATTCTTCAGCGCCGGTACGCCGCTATAGGCATAACTTACATTCTCGATGCGGATCTTCGGATTCAAAGCCAATTCCTCTGAAATCATTACGTTTTTCGTTTCACGTATTGCGTGTTCCGTATTCCGTCTTTACGCAACACGAAACACGCACCAACCTCACCACTGCCTCCGCCTGCGGAAATAGCTGCGGATAAGCGTCGCCACAATGTTCATCGAAAGCACCACGGCAAGCAGGACCAACGCTGTGCCATATTGGATATGCTCTGGCATGCCGGGCACCTGTGTGCTGATGACGTATAGGTGATAGGGTAGAGCCATGGTCTGGTCAAAGGGTGAACGGGGCAAACGGGGCAGGTAGAAGGCAGCCACGGTGAAAAGGATGGGCGCCGTTTCGCCGGCTGCGCGCAGCAAGCCCAGGATAATGCCAGTGATAATACCCGGCAATGCTTGGGGCAGGACAATGTTGCGGATGCCTTGCCAGCGCGTCCCGCCCAGGCTGAAGCTCACCGTGCGATACTCCATCGGTACAGCGCGCAATGCTTCCTCCGCCGTGCTGATAATGACCGGCAGCGTCATGATAGCGAGCGTCAACGAGCCAGCCACGATGGATGTGCCGAATTGTAAGAAGAGCACGAATAGTCCCAGCCCGAAAAGGCCGTACACGATAGAAGGGATGCCCGCCAGATTGACAATTGCCAGGCGGATGGCACGCGTAAGCCAGGTATCTCGTGCGTACTCGGACAGGTAGATGGCTCCTCCGACTCCCACCGGAATGCACACTACCGCCGTGCCCAGCGTGAGCAATATCGTGCCTATCAAAGCGGGGAAGATGCCTCCCGCTTTCATTCCATTTCTGGGCATCGTGGTGAGGAACTCCCAGTTGATAGCCTTGAGGCCGCGCACGACGATATTGACGATGACCAACAGGATAGGCAATACCACGATAATGGCAGCTAGCGCAAGCAGGGCAAAGCCGATACGTTGCACTTGATGGCGGCTCATCGCAGCCCTCCCCGTCTCCGCTTGGCGAAAATAGCGCGGGCAGCGGTCAGGTTGATGAAGAAAGTTACCACAAAGAGGAGGATACCCAGGGCAAAGAGCGCTCGGTAGTGCACGCTTCCTTTCGCCACTTCGCCCATCTCCGCCGCAATCGTGGCTGTCATCGTGCGCACGGGCCGGAAGAAGGAATCGAGGGTAAGTGGCATACGTGCTGCATTGCCGGTAACCATCATCACCGCCATCGTCTCGCCGATGGCACGCCCCATGCCCAGCATGACGGCGGTAATAATGCCCGAACGCGCAGCCGGCACCACCACGCGCCAGATAGTTTGCCACTGTGTGGCGCCTATCGCCAGCCCGGCATCGCGGTAACTCTTGGGGACGGCATCCAGCGCATCCTCAGCCACGCTGATGATCGTGGGCAGCGACATATATGCCAGGATGAGGGCGCCGGTGAAGGCGGTCAAGCCCGTGGGTGCCCCTAGGATTTCACGCACGTGTGGTGCGACAAAGCTCATGCCAAAGAATCCCAGCACCACTGAGGGAATGCCAGCCAGCACCTCAATCAGTGGCTTCAGGATCTCGCGCGCCCAGTTGGGTGCCACCTCGCGCACGAATACGGCCGTTGCCACTCCCAGCGGCAGCGCAATGGCGATGGCTGTGACCGTGACGAATGCCGAACCCAGGAGCAGGGGCAACATGCCGAACATGCCAAAGGTGGGATACCAGCGTACATCGAGAAAATTCTGTAGCGGCACCTGAAAAAAGACCGGCAGCCCTTCGCGCAGCAAAAAAGCAAAGATAAGCACGACAATGCCGATCGTCGAGATGCCCAGCACCTGAATCAGCGCTTCTAGCGCAAATTCGCTCCACCGTGTGCGGTTGCTATGCATGGTATCTCCTCGCTCGTATCGTAAAAGGCTCTTTGTGGCCAGATGTCTCGCTTCGCTGATGCTTCGCTTCGCTGATGCTTCGCTTCGCTCAGCATGACACAAGGCGGAAGCTTTCATCCCCAGTGCAGAATCTCTATACCACCGTAAGCGGTCCCGTTCATTGTTTCAACGGCACAAATCCCAGTTCTGTAACCAGCGGCTGCCCTTCGCTGAGAATCCAATCCAGATATGCCTTGACTTGGCCACGGGGCTCTCCAGCCGTGTACATGTAAAGTGGTCGTGCGATGGGGTAAGTACCGTCGTTGACCGTCTCCACGGAAGGCAAGACGTAGGGACTGCTCTCGTCCTTGGCCACGGCAATCACTTTTTGATCCGGCGTTACATAGCCCAAGCCATCGTAGCCAATGGCATTGGGATTCTGGCGCACCTCACAACTAATGCCTTCCGAGGAAGGCATTAGCAGTGTATCAGGTGAGAAGAGCAAGTCGCTATCCTTCTTGCCCAGGCGGATCACGTTCTCCAGGAAGTATACATAGGTGCCTGAATTGGATTCGCGCGAGAGCAGCACAATGGGGCGGTTCTCCCCACCGACCTGGCGCCAGTTGGTGATCTTCCCCGTGTAGATGTCGGAGATTTGTTGTAAGGTGAGCTGCTGTACGGGATTGGAGGGATGGACAACCACGGCAATAGCATCGCGTGCCACGATGAATTCTACGGGCGTAATGCCATTGGCTTCTGCGGCAGCAATCTCCTCGGGTTTCATCTCCCGCGAGGCGTTGGCGATGTCCACTGTGCCGTTGATCATGGCCGCGATGCCGGTACCCGACCCGCCGCCCGTGACAGAGATGCGCACTTCGGGGTGCAACTGCATGTACGCCTCAGCCCAGGCAAGCGCCAGGTTCACCATCGTATCCGAGCCCTTGTTCTCGATGGTGTGTACCGCTGTATCCGGTGTGCCTTGCCCGGGAGGTGGCTCCATGCGACAACCCAGCATCCATGCACAGAAGCACACCAGCAAGGGGAGAAGAAACAGCCTGCGCCGCGCCATTGCGCGCTGCCTCTGAGCCAATTCCTGCACCCTCGTGTTTTTCGTATCTGTCATCTCATAAATATTGTACAGGATAGCCCGTATTTGACAAAATGGACAGGTTGTAGTAAGCTATTATTCAAGGTGGAAATGACATGAACGGTTCTTGGTCAACACCAATGGATATCCGACGAGCCCGCGAAGAGCCAGACCATCCGTCTGGGTAGCTTCGTTCGGGCTGCATTCGCAACAATTACAGAGGATTCGACAGCCAGCTTCCAGACGGAAGCTGGCTCTTTTTATACGCGGTGGAAGCGCTTTCCATCGCGTTTCGTTTTTCCTTACGGGCGGCAGGTTGCAGAGTTGCCCCTGTTATTCATCCAGTGAAAGGAGGAGGTACAATGAAAGGCAAATTCAAAAAGGTGGTATTGGCGTATTCAGGTGGTTTGGATACGTCGGTCATCGTGCCCTGGCTCAAGGAGAACTATGGCTGTGAGGTGATCACTTTCACCGCCGACGTGGGGCAGGGCGCGGAGGAGCTGGTTGGGTTGGAGGAGAAAGCCATTGCCAGCGGAGCCAGTAAAGCGTATATCAAGGATCTGCGCAAAGAGTTCCTCCTTGAGTACGCTTTCCCGACCATGCAGGCAGGAGCGATCTACGAGCGCCAGTACCTGCTGGGCACTTCCTTTGCCCGTCCGATTATTGCCAAGTATTTGGTGCAAGTTGCCGAACAGGAGGGCGCTGATGCCGTCGCCCATGGCTGCACGGGCAAGGGCAACGACCAGGTGCGCTTTGAGTTGAGTGTGAAGGCGCTCAACCCCTATCTCCACACCATTGCGCCCTGGCGAGAATGGGAACTGCGCTCACGCGAGGATGAACTGGCATATGCGCGGGCGCATAACATCCCCGTGTCGGCAACGGAAAAGTCCATCTACAGCCGCGACCGCAACCTCTGGCACCTGAGCCATGAGGGCGGCATGCTAGAGGATCCATGGGTGGAGCCAGAGGAAGCTATGTTCTGCATCACCGTTGCCCCTGAGAAGGCGCCCGACAAACCGCATTACCTGACGATTGACTTTGAGAAGGGATTCCCTGTGGCAATTGATGGCGTGGCGATGGGGCCTGTGGAGTTACTGACCCAGCTTAACGAGTTGGGTGGCGCGCACGGCGTGGGTCGCGTGGACATGGTGGAGAATCGCCTGGTGGGTATGAAATCGCGCGGTGTCTACGAAACGCCAGGCGGCACCATCTTGTACACGGCTCACCAAGGCTTGGAGAGCATCTGCCTGGATCGGGAGACGCTGCATTACAAGGAGCTGGTGGGCCATCGCTATGCGGAACTGGTATACTATGGGCTGTGGTTCACCCCTCTGCGCGAGGCATTGGATGCCTTTGTCGCCAAGACCCAGGAACGGGTGACCGGCACCGTGCGCCTCAAACTCTACAAGGGGAACTGCACCGTGGTGGGACGCAAGTCGCCGTTCAGCCTCTACCGTGAGGACTTTGCCACCTTTGGCCGGGACACGGTCTATAACCAGAACGACGCCGAAGGGTTCATCAACCTCTTTGGGTTGCCGCTGAAGGTCAAGGCTCTGGTTGACCGCGCCAACGGCAGGATACCCTGGCCGCCACCCGAGCCCATTCAACGGGACTAATGAGGGTGGAAGGGTGAGAGTGACAAAGGAGTCACTCACCACACCCAGCTTGTAGACCAGAAGGAAGGAGGGACTAGCGAGGATGCTGTGGGGAGGACGATTTGCCAAGGCAATGGATGAGCAAGCCAGGCGTTTTAATGACTCCCTTGCCTTTGACCAACGGCTGTATGCGGCGGACATACAGGGGAGCATCGCCTATGCGCACGCTTTGCTGCAGGCAGGATTGCTCACTTCGGAAGAGTGTGAGCAGATCATTGCCGGGCTGAAGCAGGTACGGGATGAATTCGATAGAGGGACTTTGCTGTTTCACCCACAGGATGAGGACATCCACACTGCCGTCGAGCGTCGGCTGACGGAACTGATAGGCCCCGTAGCGGGCAAGTTGCACACCGGGCGCTCGCGCAACGATCAGGTGAGCACGGACTTGCGCCTCTATCTGATGGACCAAATGGCAAACTTGGGTCAGCACCTTAGTGCATTGCAAAGAGCCATCCTGGAGAAAGCAGAGGCTCATCTCGATGTCATCATGCCTGGTTATACGCATTTGCAGCCGGCGCAGCCAGTGCTTTTCAGCCACTGGCTGATGTCTTTTTTCTGGAAGTTCCAGCGCGACCGCGAGCGGCTCGCAGATGTGGCACGGCGTATTGCTGTCTTGCCCCTGGGTGCTGGCGCGCTTGCCGGAAACCCCTTTGACATTGACCGACAAGCCCTTGCGGATGAACTCGGCTTCGCCGCCCTTGCCGAGAATAGCATGGATGCCGTGAGCGACCGCGATTATGTGGTCGAGTTTCTCTCCTGGGCTGCTTTGTTGCAGGTACACCTCAGCAATCTGGCGGAAGACCTCATCCTGTGGAGCAGCCGTGAGTTCGGTTTTGTAGAGCTGGACGATGCCTACTGCACCGGTTCCAGTTTGATGCCGCAGAAGAAAAACCCCGATACACTGGAGTTGATGCGTGGCAAGTCAGGGCGGATCGTGGGCCACCTGACAGGTTCGTTCATGATGCTGAAGGGATTGCCATCGGGATACAACAAAGACCTGCAGGAGGACAAGGAAGCCCTGTTTGACGCGGTAGATACCCTATCCCTCGAACTTCCCCTCGCCGCCGGGATTATCTCCACGCTGAAGGTGAATGCCGAGCGCATGGCTTCTGCACTGGACGAAGCGATGCTAGCTACTGACCTGGCGGATTACTTGGTACGCAAGGGCGTGCCCTTCCGGCAGAGCCATCACCTGGTGGGGCAGGCGGTGAAGCGTGCCGAAGAACTGGGCATAACTCTCCGTCAGCTAGACTTGGCCGAGTACCAAGCTATCCATCCGGCATTCGCTGCGGATCTCTACGCCATCTTTGACTACCATCGCTCTGTGGAGCGGCGCGACGTACTTGGCGGTACGGCGCCGGCAGCTGTGCGCCTCCAGATCTCCCGTGCACGGGCGCTGTTGGATCGGGAGATTTACCACGGAGACCTTAGAGAGGGAAAAAGCTAAACCCCCTGCATCCTCCTCAGTTATGGTACACCTGTCAGCGGATTTGGGGAACGGATTGAGCGGATTAGCGGGCATTCGTAAGAGATACTCTTCGAAGGTAAATCCGTGTCCACTAGGATGGCTCCGCCCCAGCAAAGGCGGCTCCCATGCCGCCGCAGATCGGGCATGGGAGCCCGATCTGCTAAAGATGAAGGATCTCCATTGTGTCCTCTGCGCACTCTGTGGTAAAACTCCATGGGTTTGCTTTTTGGACGTGATGCGTTATGATTATGTCAGAGCAATTGATCGATACGAAAGGAGCAGACCCGATGATGCGTGCTGTTGACATAATACGCAAGAAACGTGACGGCGAAGAGCTCTCGAAAGAAGAGATCGAATTTATGGTCCAAGGCTTTACGCGCGGCGACATCCCAGATTATCAGATGTCTGCCTGGCTGATGGCCATTGTGTGGCGGGGGATGACGGAGCGGGAGACCGTGGACTTGACCTTGGCAATGGCTCATTCTGGGGATGTTCTCGACCTGTCCGCCGTTGCCCCCTTGGTCCTGGACAAGCATTCCACTGGTGGGGTGGGAGACAAGACTACACTGGTCGTAGCGCCCCTTGTGGCGAGTCTGGGCTTGCCCGTGGGCAAGATGTCCGGGCGTGGCCTTGGTTTCTCGGGCGGAACGCTGGACAAGTTGGAATCCATCCCTGGGTTCAATGTGAACTGGACGCGTCA
>JBMFPM010000002.1:0-19689 GCA_049969135.1 Anaerolineae bacterium | reverse complement strand
CATCATCTTCGGGGAAGAAAATAGAAAGTGCCAGGAACAATCCAGAGACAATGCGCCGCAGCTCTTGGAGCAAATTCCCGGGGTCGCGGATGTTAGCTAGCCCTTGGTATGTCGTCAAAGTTTTGATTGCTCCATTTTTGAATGGTGCGCGCCGCGCATCGAATGCCAGCAAACTCACGTTATCGTACAGCCCCAAGAATTCGAGCTTGCGCCGATCCCGTCTCAATACACGAGGGCTAAAGTCCGTAGCGACGATAGGCTGGGGGAGCTCACGCGCCATCCTTTCCACAAAGTGGCATAGCCCAGAGGCGAGATCAACGATGGGACCGTCCGCGGTGGAGAGATACTCCAGAGCATGCTTGATTTGGTTGTTAGAGCAAGCCAAGTACTCTTGGGTGTATATGCCGCTGCGTGCCACATCTGCGGCTATCTGCGCTGAAGCATAGTCTCCCCGTTCATCCAGTATCATGGCGCGGAAAAACTGATCGGCGGGTGCCAAGGTTTCCAACGGCACATCCAGCAGTTGATGCTCAACTTCGGGATGCGCAGCCAAGTACTGGGCTAACCTGCTGTCCACCTGTTCCCATAGATCTTCGCGCGGCATGTCGGCTGTTAGGAATATGCCGATGCCTTCGCGGACGGGATAGACGGCGTTGCAGCCTTTGCATTGCGCGTGTGCCGTTTCAATGCGATTACCATGGCGCTCTATGATATGCCACTGCAACCCATCGTGGCAAGCAGGACACTCTAGCATCTCGGTAAGATAAAGGTGCATCGTTTCCTCCAAAGTTGAATGGTGGCATCGCGATTTGACATCAATCCCTGCTTGTCGTATACTTTGCTTGCCCAAAGATGGGCGATGAGCCGTTAGCTCAGGATGGTAGAGCACCTGCCTTTTAAGCAGGGAGTCGCGCGTTCGAGTCGCGCACGGCTCATTGGTGAGATGCCACCCTAGCTCAATCGGCAGAGCAAGCGCTTCGTAAGCGCTGGGTTTCCAGTTCAAGTCTGGAGGGTGGCTTGGCAACCGGCTTGTTTCCCGTAGGTTTTACTATTCTAAGTGGGTTAGACCGATTTGACAAATCGGTTAGAGGAAAGTAAACTAGCACTACAAACGCCGGGGTGGCGAAACTGGCAGACGCGCTAGGTTCAGGGCTTAGTGGGCATTGCGCTCATGTGGGTTCAAGTCCCACCCCCGGCACTCTCAGTTCCCAGCCGCCTGGTGATGCGCTGGGAATTTTTCTTTCCTGGCTCTTCTCATCCCAATGGTGTAGCAATTGAGGGTCAGGGAAAAATGATAGCGCCTATCAAGCCAGGATTGATACAGAGAGCAGCTTGGAGTTGCAGGAATCGGAGAAGGAGAATATTGCTTGTTGTCAACGCTCTTTCATGAGATTGTGCCCTTTGCATCCACGCGAACTCCTCAACTTGTGAGCGGTTTAGTCCTTTGTGGCGCCATATCGTTTGCTGTTTCTGACTTTCGCCTGGGAGCGTGGGCTTTCCTTGGGCAACGGTTGATACTTATTGTGCTCCTTTGGGCTATCGTTGGAGCTTCCCTGGCACTCACGAGCACTATTGCTGCCATAGCTATTGCACTGATTTTCTCCATTACTGCGTGGCGCATATGGTACATCCAACGAAGCGCACGAAAGGCAACAACGGGCGCAATCGTGCATAAACTCTCCCTGAATCGCTTTGCTTTGCGCATACTGATTGCTGCATTGGGGATACTGGTGAGCTACGGACTGGTGCAAAAATATCATGATTTGCTGCCTTTTCTCACTGCTTTTACCATCGCCTGGCTCTTTGTGAGTAGCTTGCTCAACCTATTACTGCCCGATCATGCCTTGCACAAAAGCCTGGGCATCCTGAATTTCGCCGACGGCTGTCGTATCCTTTATGCCCTTTGGCAACCTACCCCCATGATATGGGGACTCTGGGCAGCGTGCGATGTGCTGATAGCGTTGGCTGCTTCGCACCTGCGCCATGGAGAGGTTATTGTTGCTCGAAGCAAATCAACAGGAGGGCAGCCATGAAGCCATATTGGCTGGTTGCAGTGCCTCTCGTGGCTGCCGGCATTGTAGGGCTAGCGCAAAAGTGGCGCATATTGGTCATTGCACTGGCGCTTGGCACGATCTTCCTCTGTACGTACTTGGTGCTTTCCCTGCCGCTAGACGAAGCTACTATTTTTGGGGGGCAAACCTGGAGCCTCAATCGCAGTACACAACTATGGCTGTTTTTCATGTATGGGAGCACAGCGGTTTTACTGGTCATCGCAGCAACGACAGAGCAAGCGCATTCATTCTCCGCGCCTATCCTGGCTAGTGTTAGTTTGTTCAGCGCTGTGCTCCTCTTGCACTCCTGGATATCCTTTCTCCTACTGCCTGCGGCTTTGGCAGTACCAGTGCTAGCTGCTTATCCGTCAGTTCCTGCTGCAGTACGAGGAGCTTCCCATTACCTGAGCTGGGTTGTACTGCCCATCCCATTCTTCCTGGCTATATCCATCCTCTCGGAGCGTTTTGCATTATTCCCGGACGAGATATCGCTCATGAACTGGAACGCGTGGTTAGTGATACCCCCTATTGTCCTATGGCTTACCTTATTTCCCATCCAGTGGACAACCCCCCTTTGGGCTAGAGGCAACCCGCCTCTGACACCAGCCTTCCTTTGGACGGTAAAAGACTGGATCGTCATCTATTTCTTCCTAGCTCTGTGGCAACAGAAACCACTTTTGCATACAGCAAATGCGCTGGCCGTGCTGGGCAGTTTGGGGATGTTGACAACCATTTTCAGTGGGGCATGGGCGGTTCTCCAATCCAGTCCATCTGCTGTACTGGGCTGTGCAGCCATGAGTGCTCTGGGATTGGCTGTTCACGAGATCTCTGTAGGTTCTGGCGAAGCCCTGTCAGGGGCGATGTCGGTGCTGGTCCACAGAACACTAACCATCTTGCTCGCCAGTTCAGCGCTGGCGGCCCTGTATAGCTCCGATAGTACACAAGACGCGGCGAAAGAACAGCCATTCCCCTGGCCAGGTCTGACACTATTGCTCATCTTTATTGTCAGTATATTGGCTTTGGCAGGCATACCCCTCCTCTCGCATGGTTTTAGAGAGGACCAGCCTATGAATGCAGTGCTGCAAATGAGAGAATTGGGCCTAATGCGGGCATGGTGGCTAAGTTCTGCTGGGATTGTCATTGGATTGATACGCACGAGTTGGCAACTCTGGTGCGGCAAAGTACGTGCTACCGCAAAACGCATCTATATCCCCTCTTTCTTCGTGGTGATCGTTCTGTTTCTATCTTGGTTATGGCTGGAATTATCCCCCTTCTTGATCTCCAGTTGGGTTTCCGCTGCGGTTGCACCATTTTCGCCCCTTTGACAACGATCTTTTCCTGGCATATAATCAAAATGTAGTGTTAGCCCGCGTTTCCAAATGCTTTTCCTTAGCGAAAAGGGGCTTGTACAAATGCCAGCCAAAAAGAGCCAGAAGAAACAAGGCCAGCAGGGTGTGCCGATCGCCCTGGATCGGACCTTGCAAAAAGAGATACTGGGCGTGTTGCTCATTGCCTTGGGGGGCGTAACCGCTCTGGCTTTGTTGTCCATTACAAGGGGCACTTTGAGCGCAGCCTGGAGCCTGTTTCTGCGGCGCATTTTTGGCTGGGGTGCATACCCAATGGTACTGGTGCTGCTTCTCGCTGGCTTGCTCCTCCTGTGGGATGATCTGCGCAAGCGCCTCTCCATCCCCGTGCGAAGCATCGTGGGCGTGGAATTGCTTTTCATCGCCTTATTGGGTTTCTCCCATCTTTTCCTAGCTCCTGACAAAGCCTTCTCACTAGCAGAAAAGGGGCAAGGGGGCGGTTATATCGGTTGGGCTGTTGGCTATTTCCTTATCACGGCTGTAGGGCGAACTGCGTCCTTCCTGATCCTGGCCTTAGCTATTTGCGCTAGCCTCGGATTGCTCATCAGCCCTTATTGGGATAGAGTACTCCTCCTCTTGAGCTGGATAAAAAACCGCTTGGAGAGCCTTGCCCCACCGACTCAACCGGCGGAGGCGGTCAGCACTCCCCAGGTCGTGCTCAAGGAGAGGAAGCGCCCTCCACGAGAGCCACCTCAACCGGTTCTGATCGCTAAACCGCGCGTCGAAACCCCATTGACATCAGCTAGCGTTCGTCGTACACGCCGGGAAAGGGGCTTACCGCCGCTCGATTTGCTCAATGGAAACGCCACTGAGCCCTACGGCGATGCTGACGTACGCTATAAGAAGCAAATCATCGAGGAGACCTTGGCCAGCTTCGGCGTACCGGTGAAGGTGGTTGAAATTAACCAAGGGCCCACGGTTACCCAATTTGGTGTAGAGCCTGGCTTTATCGAAATCCCAGAACCAGATGGTCAGATACGGCGTAGGAAAGTGCGTGTTAACAGAATCATGGCTCTGCAGGACGATCTGGCATTGGCTCTGGCGGCTGCGCCTATTCGTATTGAAGCGCCTGTACCCGGCCGTTCTGTGGTCGGCATTGAAGTGCCTAACAGCACACCGTCACTGGTCGGTTTGCGTAGCGTGATGGAATCCAGAGCATTCCGCAGCATTGATTCCAAATTGCGCATTGCCCTAGGCCAAGATGTTGCAGGACAGCCCGTAGCCGCTGATCTAGCCCAGATGCCGCACTTGCTGATCGCAGGGGCTACCGGATCAGGCAAATCGGTGTGCATCAATTCCATCACCGCTTGTCTGTTATTTAACAACACGCCAGAGGATCTCCAACTGCTCATGGTTGACCCCAAGATGGTGGAACTGACCACTTTCAATGGTATTCCACATCTGGTGGCACCTGTAGTGACGGATGTGGACGAGGTCGTACGCGCACTCCATTGGGTTACCATGCAGATGGATGAACGTTACAGACTATTTTCAGAGAGGGGAGTGCGCAATATTGACTCCTACAACCAAGTGATGGAATCCAGAGGAGAGGCAAAGCTACCTTATATGGTCATCCTCATTGACGAGTTAGCGGACCTGATGGTAACTGCACCAGAAGAGATTGAACGCTCCATCTGTCGTATTGCTCAACTGGCACGGGCAACAGGCATCCACCTGGTAATCGCCACGCAGCGCCCATCGGTGGATATCATCACCGGATTGATCAAAGCAAACTTCCCCGCGCGGATCAGTTTTGCCGTAACCTCACAGGTGGATTCGCGGGTCATTTTGGATACGGCTGGCGCAGAGAAACTCCTGGGACGAGGGGACATGCTGTACATGCCCCCAGACTCCAGCAAGTTGATTCGCTTGCAGGGTTGCTTCGTTTCAGATGAAGAACTAGAGCGCCTGGTGAACTTCTGGCGTGAGAAAGTGGACTGGATCGTGCCGCAGGCAGAAGCTACCGCTCCTTGGCATGATGTCGGCCTGGACGATGAAGAAGCCGCTGACGAACTATTGCAGCAGGCGATTGAGTTGGCTCGTGGGCGAAGCAGTATCTCCACTTCCTTTATCCAGAGGCATTTGCGCATCGGCTACCCTCGCGCTGCGCGTCTCATTGACCAACTGGAAGAACTGGGGATTGTTGGGCCTGCCGAGAATGCCGGACGCTCACGGAGAGTCCTGATAAACGAGAATGGCTTTCAGGGAGAAGAAGAGGACGACAAATATGAAGCCGAATAACCTTGCGCACTCCAGCCGAGGGGAAGGGGTAATATGATCTATATCGGCACCAGTGGCTATAGCTATGAGGATTGGGTTGGGCCGTACTATCCCACGGAGCTGCCCAAGACGGATTGGTTAGCTTTCTATGCCCGTGAATTTCAGGCCTGCGAGATCAACTTTACCTTCTACCGTTTGCCCGATGCCCGTACTTTGGCAGCGATGGCAGACAAAACCCCTGCGGGATTTCTATTTACCGTCAAAGCTACCCAAGAATTGACCCACAAGCGCGAGGACAATGCTGATCTCTTCCCCAAATTCGTGCACGCACTCAAGCCCTTGATTGAAACGGACAAATTCGGCTGCGTTTTGGCCCAGTTTCCCTACTCTTTCTATCCTAATAGGGAAAACCGCGACTATCTGAAAGCTTTCCGTGATGCCATGGCTGGCTTGCCGGTGGTAGTTGAATTTCGCAACGCGCGTTGGTTAACTGCAGAGACCTTTGCCTTCCTGGAAGAGAACGAGTTGGGCTTTTGCTGTGTGGACGAACCACGCCTCAAAGGCCTTATCCCTCCCATTGCCGAGGCGACAAGCCACATTGGCTATGTGCGTTTCCATGGCCGTAACGCCAAGAAGTGGTGGCGTTATAATGAGCCATGGGAGCGCTATGACTATACCTATTCCAAAGAAGAACTGGAAGAATGGGTGCCGAAAATCAGAGAACTGGAAGCGAAGGCGGAGAGCGTATTTATCTTTGCCAATAATCACTGGCGGGCTCAGGCAGTGGATACGGCACGCCAATTGCGTTTATTGTTATTGTGAGAGCGGGGGTTATTCCCTGGAAATCATGTGGACCCAGCGTTAGCCTCAGCAGTTTCGGGCTGACGCTTTCATTTGCTACTAATAGGTCATTGTGTGATATAATCTATATGCCAAATATTGCGCAGAATGAGCGATGACCTATCCGATCAGCAAATCGGCTTCCTATTTGAATTCTGATGTATAGGAGCATGATTGTTCATATCGGATAGATACCAAAGGAGGTGTTTGAAATATGTCTGGACATTCGCATTGGGCCACCATCAAGCGTGCCAAAGGTGTGGCTGACGCCAGACGGGGACAATTGTTCACCAAACTGGGTCGAGAGATCGAAATCGCCGCCCGTGATGGCGGAGGCGACCCTGCGTCAAACTTTCGTTTGCGGTTGGCTATTGAGAAGGCAAAACAAGCCGCCATGCCGAAGGAGAACATCGAGCGGGCTATCCTACGCGGCACAGGTCAACTGAAGGGCGAAGCAATAGAGGCAATCCAGTATGAAGGCTATGGCCCCCAGGGTATAGCCTTGATTGTCGAGGTACTTACTAACAACCGCAACCGGGCTGTCTCTGAGGTGCGGAGGGTATTCTCGCGTCATGGCGGGAACCTGGGTGCGACTGGATCTGTCGCCTGGATGTTCGAACGCAAAGGCTACATTAGCATCGTACCTGATGACGGCAATGCCGAGGAACTGGCGCTGGCAGCCATTGATGCGGGCGCTGAGGACGTGAAGGTGGATAAAGACCTAGTCGAGGTTTTTACCAAAGTCGAGGATCTGCAGAAAGTCAAGGAGAGATTAGAAGCAAAGAACATTACCTTCACCAACGCGCAATTATCGTGGGTACCCAAGACCCTGGCCCGCATTGATGAGAAAGGTACGATACAGAATATGCGCCTTATTGAGGCGTTGGAGGAACTGGACGACGTGCAGCAGGTTTATTCCAACCTGGAAATCAGTGACGAGGTTATGGCCGCCTACGAAGCAGAGCAGCAGTAGCCCTACGCTTGCAAAGAGTGAAATAGCTTGCCTGACCCTACCTGCACAAGAATATCCATACTGGGTGTTGATCCCGGTGTAGCCATCACCGGCTATGGGATTGTGCGTCTGGATGAAGATACCCTGCATGCCATCGCGTATGGTGTTATCACCACCCCATCTCACTTGGCTCTGCCGTTGAGATTGCAGCATCTCTACCAAGAGTTGCTGCACCTGATTGAGACGCATCAGCCTGCTGAAGCCTCAGTGGAGGAATTGTTCTTTGCCCGCAATGCACGCACGGCATTGTCTGTAGGCCATGCCAGGGGAGTGATCCTACTGGCCTTGACCCACGCAGGTTTGCCGACGTATGAGTACACACCACTGCAAGTGAAACAAACCATCACCGGGTATGGCCTGGCAAGCAAGGAACAAATGCAACAGATGGTGCGTCTTTTGCTTGGCCTGGAAGAGATTCCCCAGCCCGATGACGCTGCTGACGCATTGGCAGTAGCTATCTGCCATGCACATTCCTTCTCGACTTCATTGCGCTTCGCACAGTGCAACCAGGATATGGGAAGGTCTTTATGATTGCCACACTAGAAGGGCGGATCACAGCAAAAGGTGAAGATTTTGTCATCGTGGATGTCAGTGGCGTGGGATTTAAGGTTCATATGCCGCCTGCCCTACAGGACCGCTTGGGCGAGGTAGGGCACAAAGTTAGCATGTTCACGCACTTGCATGTGCGTGAAAACGAGCTTGAACTCTATGGTTTCGTTACACCAGAGGAATTGAGGTTGTTTGAGTTGCTACTGGGTGTATCTGGGATTGGGCCAAGAGTAGCTTCCAGGATTGTTTCTGTCATGTCTGTGGAAGCTTTACGCGAGGCTATCTCTCGTGGTGATGCAGCTATGCTGACACGCATACCCGGCGTTGGGAAAAAGACGGCAGAAAGGCTCATGGTAGACCTGAAGGATAAGCTTGGCGTAGAACTGGAACTAGCTGCTTATCCCGGACTGACGCATGCGGATGCTGAAGTGATCTCGGCGTTGACTTCTCTGGGTTACAGCATCACAGAAGCACAAGCTGCCTTGCGCTCACTTCCACGAGAGAGCCTCCCTCTGGAAGAAAAGGTGCGCCTGGCTCTGCAGTATTTTGCGCGTGAATGAAAGGACACAAAGATGAACTGGGTAGACTTCATGATCCTGGTGATTGTTGCTGTTTCCACGTTTTCCAGCCTACGTGCAGGTTTTCTACGCCAAGCCTCCGCTTTGATCGGCTTCGTAGTAGGGATATATGCCGCACTGAGCTATAACATAGCACTAGCCAACCGCTTGCGCTCGTACATCGCAGATCCAACCATTGCCAGGATAGTTGCCTTTGTCCTGATCCTTATCACGGTGTGGGTCATCTCCGCTTTCCTGGCTTCATTGGTCAGTGAGTTGTTGAAATCCATTGGCTTGGCATGGGCAGACCACCTGCTAGGGATGCTCATAGGCTTGCTTATTGGCCTGCTCGTTGCCGCTTCCCTGCTGTCGTTTGCCGCTCGCCTTTCCATTCCCGACCTCAATGACGCACTCAGGGGATCAACACTCGCTCCATTCATCTTCCAGTTATTGCCGCACCTCAGGCAATTATTGCCTAGCAATATTCATCTATTCAAGGTGCTCTAAGCGCACAAGAGATGGCAACTTCCCATTTTTATCATCGTTCAGGCACGCAACTGGGCGCCCAATTCTTTCTCCAATGCCTTCAGGATGCGCAACTGGACTTTGTTTACCTCGTCATCGGTCAAAGTGCGGTCCATCGCTTGATAGGTGAGCGTATAGGCTAGGCTCTTCTTACCCGGCGGCACCTGTGCGCCGTGGTAGACATCAAATAGCTCCACTTTCTGTAGCAGCTTGCCGCCAGCGTTGATAATGGCGTCGTGTACTCGAGCAGCAGGCACCTCATCATCCACGATCAAAGCCAGATCTCGCGTTACAGTAGGGAATCGTGAGACAGGCTGATAATAATAGGAAGAAGGTACCGATGCCAGTAATGCTTCTAGATCGAATTCTAGCAAGCAGACCCGCTGTGCCGGCAAGTCAAAATTCTCTCGCACTAGAGGGTGCACTTCACCCAGCACGCCGATCTCGGCGTTGTTCACGAGCAACTTTGCTGCCCGGCCAACATGAAACGTAGGATGTTCTGTCGGCACAAAAGCATAGTCTGTGATATGCAGATGATGAAGCAGCGCTTCAGCCACCCCTTTCACGTCGTAAAAGTCAAGGAGTTCCCCGCTTTTTACCGTCCAACTGGTAACATGGCGTGGCCCGCTCATGGCAATTCCCAACCGGCGAGGCTCCTCTGGGAGGTCTTGTCCCGGCTGTGGCAGATAAACCCTTGCCACTTCGAAGATGGCCACCCGCTCTGTGAAGCGTAGGTTGTCACGCAGCGTCTCCAGCAGCGAGTTCATCAGAGTGCGCCGCAAGTATTCCCGTTCGCTGGTCAACGGATTGGCGAGGCGAATGTAATCTGCAGGATCTACCGCTTTTCTTGTTGGATCAAGCTTAGACACGCTTTCTAAATTGGTCAGCGAGTAGGTAATGACCTCGGTCAGCCCACAGCCGACAAGGATGTCTCGCACGCGCTGTTCTCCTTCGAGAGCGAGATTGCGGCGCTGCGGGGGCAATTCGTCACGCAGAAGCGTATCTGGTATCTTGTCATAGCCAACGACACGAGCCACTTCTTCCACTAAATCTGCAGGGATCTCAACATCCAGACGGTAGTATGGTACGGTTACGCGGATTGGATGTGGATCTTCTCCGACTTCACATGCGAATCCTAACGATTGCAGGATTTCCACCGTGCGCTGACGGCTGAGCTCGATACCCAATAAGCGTGTCACTTCTCCTGGAGCCAGATCAATGGTTCTGATCTGTTGCTTTACGGGATAGCAGTCGGCAATACCCGCTGCAATCACTCCGCCCGCCAGTTGGCGCATAAGCTCGCTGGCGCGTTGCGCAGCGATGACCGTAGCTTCAGGAGACAAGCCGCGTCCAAAGCGCAGCGATGCTTCGCTCGGCAATTTCAGCAACTCAGAAGTACGTCGATTATTGAGATTGTTAAAGTTGGCTGACTCCAGGAGCACGTTTGTAGTGAACGGGCTGATCTCAGTCTCCAAACCGCCCATCACACCAGCGATGGCTATCGGGCCGCCTCCGTCGGTGATGAGCAGCATATCGGGTTCAAGCTGGCGCTCAACGCCATCCAAAGTGGTAA
The DNA here is from genome assembly GCA_049969135.1 of Anaerolineae bacterium. GTDB lineage: Bacteria > Chloroflexota > Anaerolineae > UBA2200 > UBA2200 > JACIWX01. The sequence goes on along the minus strand of JBMFPM010000002.1, from coordinate 8,998 downwards.
TCGTTTCACCTGGCTTGGCACGACGCACAATGATCACCGGTTTCCCGCCCGCTTTGCGGCCACGTAATTTGTCGTAGTCAAAGGCGTGCAAGGGCTGTCCCCATTCCAACATAACATAGTTGGTAATGTCTACAATACAATTGATGGGACGCATCCCGGCCATGCGTAAGCGTCGCTGCATCCAGAGAGGCGATGGGCCCACTTTAACCCCTCTGATCAGTGTGGCAGTGTAGCGAGAACACAAGTCTGGATCCGCGATCTCTATCTCGATCTGACCTTCAATAGGCGCCCCTTCAGCTTTCATCGTTGGTTCGGTCACACGCAGTTCTTGGCCAGTAAGTGCTGCCACTTCACGAGCAATGCCAATGATCGAAAGGCAGCGGCCCAAGTTCGGAGTCAGGTCAATATCAAGAACTGTATCTCCTAAATAATCCTGCAAAGGCATACCTACTGGGGCATCTGGATCGAGAATTAGGATACCCTCATGCTCATCGGATAAACCGAGTTCTTTTTCGGAGCAGACCATGCCCGCTGAGACTACGCCACGGATTTTGGCAGGCTTGAGGGTAATATAGCGCTTTTCTTGAGCATAGCCGTCAATAAGTCTAGCACCGCTGCGGGCAAAGGCTACTTTCTGACCATGGTCACCCACTTTCAGGTTGGTTGCTCCGGTGACTACCGCCTCAGGCTCACCTGTGCCATGATCAACCACGGCGATAGTGAGGCGGTCGGCATTGGGATGAGGACGCACCTCAACCACCTCGCCCACTACGATTTTGTCTCGATCCCATTCCGCGCCAATCTGCTCGATCGCTGCGACCTCCAGTCCTGCCAAGGTCATGCGCTCTGCCAATTCGGGCAAAGGCAACACAATGTCCACATACTCTTTCAGCCAGCTTATAGGGACTCTCATCGCTTCATCTCCTTCACAAAATCCAGCCTAGGCAAACTGCTGCAAGAAACGCAGGTCGTTGGCAAAGAAATAGCGGATGTCGTCAATGCCGTATTTCAGCATCGCGATGCGCTCCGGACCCATGCCAAAGGCAAAACCCGTGTAAACGGCAGGGTCATAACCGCCGTTGCGCAGCACTTGGGGATGCACCATGCCTGAGCCCAGAATTTCCAGCCAGCCCGTATATTTACATACACGGCATCCCTTGCCTTTGCACAGGATGCAATCTATGTCCATCTCTGCACTGGGTTCCGTAAACGGGAAGTAACTAGCGCGAAAGCGAACCTTACGCTCTGCGCCGAACATCTGCCGGGCAAAATGGGTCAGCACGCCTTTGAGATCACCCATGGTTACCTTGTGGCCAACAGCCAAGCCCTCAACTTGGTAAAACATAGACTCATGGCGTGCCGTCACCTGTTCATAGCGATAGCACTTCCCAGGCAGGATCACTCGAATTGGCTCCGGACAATACATGCGCATGACCCGTATCTGCCCTGGCGAAGTATGCGTACGCAGCAATACTCCTTCGCGAGTAGTGTGCAAAGTGCTCCACATGTCGCGAGCCGGGTGGTAGGGTGGGATATTCAGCAATTGGAAATTGTTGACATCCGTCTCCACCTCTGGCGTTTCTACCATTTGGAAGCCCATCTGTGCGAAGATGGCATAAATCTCCCGTAAGGTTTTCGTGCTGATGTGCAGGAAACCAGGGCCAACAGGTCGGCCTGGCAAAGTCACATCAATCCGCTCTTCAGCGAGCTGCCGTAGCGTTTCCTCACGTTTCAGGGCTGCCGCTTTCTCCTCGTATGCTCGCTCTAGAGCGAGCTTGAGCTGATTCGCAGCCTGGCCAATCGCCGGCCGCTCTTCAGGCGGCAACTGGCCCATGCTGCGCAGGATTGTGGTCAGTGCCCCCTTCCTTCCCAGATAGAAGATACGCCATTTATCCAGTGCTTCTATTGAGTGCACATCCTCTAATTCGAGCAGAGCCTTCTTCTCCATCTCCCGCAATTGCTCTAACATGCTCCTTCCTCCCTCTGCATACCTTGCATCTCCTCGTGCTATGTGAAAAACAAAACGGTTGTGACTTCAGGGACGAAGTCGCAACCGTCATATCTCCGCGGTACCACCCTGCTTGGCCCAGCCAATGGGGCCCATCTCTGTGCTGGCAACCAACGCTCCCTATTGAGCGTGGCTTACCAGCCGCCCGGCTAACGGTGGGCTACCGGAGCGACCTACTTGCAAATGCAACAAGCACTTGTTTCAGCCGTCGGCTCAGGAGTGAACTTCGGCGAGGTACTGCCCAAGGAGGCTTGCAGTCTATGGCCCCCTCTCCCTATTGGCCCTCACTCGCTTACTCTCTCCGTCTTAGCCTTTCACGCACCATTATACAGGTAAGGCGCATTTCTAGTCAAATGCGATATATATCATGATAGAACTAGCCATCAGTTTCTGTGGCAGCAACGATTCCTTGAAACCTTGTTGAGATTGTTTGCGTTTTCCCGCCATTTGGACGTAGAATGTTGGCAGAAAACAATGCACTAGCTAAGGAGCCCCATGAATGACGACACAACGAAACAACCGTTAATTTATTCTATTGGCCATAGTGACCACCCTATGGAAGCATTCCTCAACTTGCTGCGCCAATATCAAATTGCAGTCGTGGTAGATGTGCGCAGCCAACCCTACAGCCAATGGGCTCCCCAATTTAACCGCGAAAGCCTAGCTCGTGCCTTAGAAACAGCAGGCGTACATTATATCTTCATGGGCGATGCTCTGGGCGGACGTCCTACCGATCGCTCGTTCTATGATCCGGGTCAAGATCATCCAAACTACGACCGATTGACGTCCAGCCCGGCTTATCAGAAAGGCATTCAAAAACTGTTAAACTTGGCTGCCGCGGATACGGTAGCCATCATGTGCAGTGAAGGTGACTATCACCACTGTCACCGTGCGAGACTCATCGCTCCAAGTCTTCTGAAACGGGGAGTCCGCGTGCTCCATATCCGCCCTGACGGGGCAACCGATGAAATGCCCCATCAACTCAGTCTCTTTTAGGGAAGGAAATCCCCGTGCCTACATTATATACCATAGGCTACGAGCGCCGTTCTCTGCGTGAGTTCGTTGGCCTACTACAAAGAGCAGGCATAGATGCAGTCATTGATATTCGCTTACGCAACACCTCGCAACTAGCCGGTTATACCAAACGTGATGACCTGGCCTTCTTGCTGGAAGAAGGTTTTGGCATTGCCTACGAACATCATCCAGAGCTCGCCCCAACTGATGCCATCTTGGATGACTACCACCGGGATCATGATTGGCAGCACTATCAGAGCCGCTTTATCGCACTGCTCGGAGAAAGACATGCAGAAAGAACTGGCCGTGATATCCTGTCACGTTACCGAGCGCCATGCCTGCTCTGCCATGAAGCGGAGGCCGACCATTGTCACCGCTCCCTTGTGGCGCAGTGGTGGGCTGCTCATATACCAGAACTAATTGTTACGCACCTGTAGTACAGAAAGCCATATACCGCTCCCATTTGCCTATTTTCAATCATTGGGGGTGCTATGCCTACACAAGAAGTACTTATTTTGGCCATGAGTTACACGCGCAGCGGTGTCTGTACAGCCGGGTTTACGACCGAACCTGATCCTGTTAGCCACCTGCGATGGGTACGCCCGGTCAAAGCTTATGGCAACATCCTATTGAGCGACCTGACAGATGCCACCGGACGTGTGCTGCAGTGCAATGACGTGGTAGAACTAGCGTTGCAAAAACCCCGCCCTCTTCCACCCCATACCGAGGATGTGCTCACCGACTTTGTCTATCACCGTCCGTGCCTAGTGCGCCACCTGGAAGGTGAACAACGAGCGCGTTTCCTTGCTACTCACCTTGATTGTGCCCCTGAAGATATAGTAGTCCATCAAACCCGGTCGCTCTGTCTGGTGCATCCGGACCAAATCTGGGCAAGTTTTCATCTAGATCACTATTCCGGCAAATACGAGGCTCGCCTGGGATTCAACCTGGGAGGTTTAAAGCATGAGCGTGCTAACTCCCCACGAGGTATCCCTGTAACTGATATCAAGTGGCGCGCTTTAGGTCGTGCCTGGGTGCTTGCTACGAAAGCGCAAGGGTCTGTGACAGACCTGACCCTCAGTAGTCCGCAGCTTTTGGAGCGTTTGCAGGCAACAGATATTTACCTGACGCTAGGCTTGAGCCGGGGCTACCAAGGTGAATACTGGCTACTGGTGGTTGGTGTGCACACCGTGCCGGATTACCAGATAGAGCTAGACTACACCAACTTGTAACATCGCACAAGGAGGCCCTACCGTGCCAACTGACATCCTAAGTGAGTTGGGCTTGTCCCCCGAAGATACACTGAGCCTTTCCGCCCGCTTACGGGACCGGCTAGTGCATTTCTTGATTCGTTGGCAACATTATGAAGCATTGGACGCCTGCTTGAACGAGCTCTTGGCCAACCGACCATTGCTGTCCCTTTTGGACCTCCGCGCACAAATGTTACTCGAGGAGGGACTACTGGATGAAGCGTGGGAAACGATAAGCTTAAGGCATCAGCGTAGTGCCTCCATAACCTCGCGCATGCTAGCAGCCCGTATCCACCTCGCACAGCGCCATGATCAGGCTGCCTTGGAAATAGCCAAAGCACTAGTCAAGGAGTCACCAGAAAGTAGCACGGCCTGGGCTTTCCTAGGTGAAGTCCAACTTGCTGTCGGTGATGAGCAAGCAGCTTTGGCTGCCTACCGCCGGGCAAATGAACTTGCCCCCGATAGCCGGACATATCTGCTGGGCATGATGGAAGTTTACCAAGCCCGGGACGATTGGATAAGCGCCAGCGCGTATGCGGTGCGTTTGCAGCAGACTGCCACGGCAGACAGCCCGTTGCCGGTCTACTACTTGCGGCGGTTACGCGCCTATTTTGAGGCCAGCAAAGAATGGAACCGGGTCAATGATATCGATGCGGAACTAGCTGCACGCCATGCTGCTGAACTGAGTGAGCTCCAGGAAGCCTTACAAATTGAGTTGGGACATTCCTTTCAGCGAGGGCCACAGGAGCAAGTTTCGTCCCAGTTAGAGCCGACGGAACCAACTTTGCGAGGCCCCATGCAACCACTCGATTCCTTTGAAACCGTCCAAGTCTCGCAGCAGGAACTAGGCAAACTGCAGGACGCCGCCCGACGCATCTTTGGCTTTCAGAAACTGCTACCCGGACAAGCTGAGATCATGGCCTGCACCATGCGCGGCGAGGATGTTTTGGCTGTTCTGCCTACAGGAGGTGGCAAATCACTATGCTACCAACTGCCTGCATTGTTAGCTCCCTCCGGTACAATGCTGGTGATTTCCCCATTGATCGCTTTGATGAAGGACCAGGTAGACAAATTGCCACCGGAAGCTGGCCAATTTGCGACGACGGTTAACAGTTCTCTAGAAGGCGATGAACTAGAGCGGCGATTACAAGGGATTCGCAACGGTCAATACCGGCTGGTATATGCAGCACCTGAACGTCTCCGCCAGCCCCCCTTCCTACAAGCCCTGCGCCATTCAGGAGTGACTCGTTTGGTGATTGATGAAGTGCACTGTGTCAGCATGTGGGGTCACGATTTTCGGCCTGATTATCTCTATATCTCGGAAGCTCGCCGCGCATTAGGCAATCCGCCACTGTTAGCCCTGACTGCCACTGCCGCACCGCGCGTGCGCTCTGACATCCTCCAACGCCTGGGCCAGATGCGTATCATCGCGGGTGATGTGATGCGTAGCAATTTGCGCTTAGAAGTCTTCCATGCTCATAACCGCGATGAAAAGTTGCAATACCTGCTCATGTTCTGCCGCAATGCGCATGGCGCTGGCATTGTCTATGCGCGCAGCCGAGCCCACTGCGAAGAATTAGCCGAGATACTGCGCAGCCAGGGGGTATCTGCCACCCACTACCATGCAGGCATTGAGAACCGGGCGGAAGTGCAAGACCAATTCATGAACGACCGAGTACGGGTGATAGTGGCAACGGTGGCTTTTGGCATGGGCATTGACAAGCCAGACATTCGCTTTATCATCCACTTTGACCCGCCTTCCTCTCTGGAAGCGTATTACCAAGAGGCGGGGCGTGCTGGCCGCGATGGTTTGCTCGCCCGTTGTGTGCTAATGTATGCACCATCCGACCGAGCCATCCTGACCAGACACTCGCGCCAAGATGCACTCAGCGAGGACCTGCTCCGCCAGGTATATGCCGCTGTCAAGAAGAATTTGCATGGCACATCACTGAACCGCATTGTTGTGGATGACTTGCGGCGTGAGCTTCAGTTAGAAGAGACGCCTATACGCGTAGCAATCAGCATACTGGAGCAAGTTGGGCTCTTGAGACGGTGGCAAGATATTCCACGAACGGTAACTTTACGCCTGAAATCTGCTGTGCCAAACACTGATCCTGAACTAAAAGCGTTCTGCCACGCTGCGCGATTGCCTGTGGGGCAACTAGTAACGCGGGACTTGCTCGCAGTAGCACAGCAAGCAAATTTGGATATCAGGAACCTGGAGCAGCATATCTTAGCTTGGACTGATGCTAGTCTTTTGCAATACCGAGCTTCAGCACGGGATTGGTTACTCGAGATCCTTCCCGCACCAGCGGATACGCGTGCCCGAATGCGCTCGCTGCTAGAGCAGTATGAAAAGATACAAGGACAACGAATAGCGGAAATCGTCGCTTATGCTAACACCCGCCGTTGCCGTCATGGGCATGTCAGCTCGTATCTTGGTGGTCGAGCTATCAAGCAATGCCAGTCTTGCGATAATTGCCTGCCTCTGTCATTTGAAAAAGAGTCTTTGACTCTGCCGGAAGAATGCACACAGTTGCAGTGGATCTTGCGCGTCGCTGCTCGGGGCTGGGGACGGCGCAATCTCATCCACATCCTGCGTGGGAAACCAGAGGCACCTTCATCAGCGCTGAACCAAGCCGGCTTTGGAGCATTGATATTTCGCTCCGAAGGCGCCATCCAACACATGATCGACAAGCTGGTCGAAGCGGGGTTCCTACAGTCGCGCTCTCTAGAACACGGCGGAGTGATCCTACAGCTCACACCTACTGGCCGTCAGGCGCTGGATGAGCCCTCTAGGTTACGTGCCTTGGTAACGAATTCTGACAGAGAACCCCTGCAAAATCGGATGGCTTCGCAGGGAGAAAAACGGGCAAACTCCGTACTGGACGTTTCAACTATTGGCGAAGATGATCCGCTTCTGCAACGCCTACGCGCTTGGCGTCTGGAAAAGGCTCGTGCAGCACGGGTGCCCGCGTTCATGATCGCCCATGATTCTCTGCTTCGCAGTATTGCAGCAGCGCGTCCTCGCACCGAAGCGGAACTACTCGCCATCAAAGGCATAGGGCACAGAAAACTGGAAAAGTATGGGGCAGAACTGTTAGCATTGGTTCGAGAAGCTGAGCACTAGAGCGACACCCAATGTCTGCCCAAAATCGAATTGGAAGCGCGGCCTGGATGAGTTGTGTACTACGGCTTGCACTGATTCAGTTGGTCGCAGCGGGTGAACTCGTTTTCAATGGCGGTTTCCACATCCACATCGCGATAGCGGCAAGCAAAGCCAGGGCTGCGCCAAAGAAGAACGGCGCCGGGGCGCCAAAACCGTGGAAGCCCAGCGCAGGCAATCCATCCCATAGCAGCCCAGCGATGAGCGAAGCAGGAAAGTCCAGAATGCCCAAAACGGCATTGTACGTGCCGTAAGCTGTGCCACGTACCGCTTCGGGCACAATGTCTGCAATCATCGCTTTGGCAGTGCCATAGCTCAGGCCATAATAGATCCCATATAGTGCATAGAGCAGCCAGACTTGCCAGCCTTGTTTAGCCAATGCAAACCCGAAATAGATCAAGGCATAGACCAGCCAGCCACCGATGACCAGCCGTCGCCGTCCAATACGATCAGATAAGGACCCCGCTGGCGCGGAAATCAAGGTGTAAATCAGATTAAACGAGGCAAGCATTGCCAAAACACCAAGGACGTTCAATCCACGCTCTTGAGCGCGCAGGACAAGGAAGGCATCCGATGAGTTGCCCAGATCAAACAGCCCTACAATGACCATGAATATCATGAAAGGTTTGCCCAGACCGCGAAAAGCGAGCTTTGGGGGAGGTTGCTGTTTGGTCACCGCCACGTCCTGAGCTCCCAGTGCTAAAGATAGCACAGCCAAAATAGCAGGGATAAGGCTAAACAAGACGACTGTGCGGAAGGTTGTCGCAGCCAAGCCTACCTGCGACTTTTGGCTGATCCACACGATCAGAAGGGCGATGAGAATGCCTAGCAAAGCACCGCCAGTGTCCGCAGCGCGTTGCAAACCAAAAGCCAAGCCACGATCCTCTTCACGCACCGAATCGGCAATCAATGCATCACGCGGCGCGGTGCGAATGCCTTTGCCAATCCGATCAGCCCAGCGTACTGCTGCCACAACCAGCCAGGAATTGGCAATGTAAAAGAATGGCTTGGCCAGCGCGGAGATGCCGTATCCAGCCACGGCTAGCCACTTCCTCTGACGTAGCTTGTCAGAGAGCCATCCTGAAAAGACTTTCAAGAGGCTAGATGTCGCTTCGGCAATACCTTCGATGAAGCCAATAATATTCGTCTTGATGCCCAATACGTTGGACAAAAACAGGGGCAGGATGTTGAGCACCATTTCGCTGGAAATATCCATGAAGAAACTGGTCAGGCTGGTAGCCCAGATATTGCGATGCATGGTGCGCCATCGTGGTTTTTTCGCCAGTTCTCGAACGGATTCAGACATGTTTGCTCCTTATTCCCTTGCAGTGAACGGTCAGCGAGTTTGCCCAGTGAGTATTGGGTGCAGTGCTTTTCCACCTAAAAGCAGTACCTACACCTTGTGATAAAGAAGCGCTATCGCATGCCCAATTATAAATCCAAATACTGGCATGGTCAAATCAGCGGCTTGCTTTATCACAAGTAGCAAAGGGTGATATAATGGAGGTATGGTAAAGCCTTTGCGCGATTGCTTAAGCGAATACCCCCGTATCATGTTGG
>JBMFPM010000001.1:10644-20518 GCA_049969135.1 Anaerolineae bacterium | reverse complement strand
CTAGGGCTACCCAGATCGAAATGGCGAAGCCTTGCCCCAATGTTTCGAGGGCAAAGATCAGAAAGGTCCCTTCTATGCTGCAGCCGTTCTCACCCAAGTAGCGAGTGCGCACTGCCAGGCTGCTCAGCCCTGCCGAGGGGATGAACAGGCTGGCAAAGCTGGAAGCCTGGGTCACGTGCAGGACGCGTGTGAAATCCATTGCTGCGCCAAAAGCAGGCAACATCTGGTGCACAATATAGGCGCCTAAGAGCACACTGAGGATCTGCAGGGCAAGAGCGCCTAGTAAGTATGGGGCATACGCGTGGGGGATGAGCGATAGGGTCTCAGCCAAGCCTGCCAGGCGCGGAATGAGCAGGTACGTGCCAATGAGCAGTAACAGGATGACGGCAACGCGCCTCCGTGGGGTGCTTCCCAGGCGATGAAAGGGGGAGTATTGCTGAAATCTGTGGTTGTCATTTCCCATAGGTCAACTGTGAATGCGGCCAGCGTGGCCAGAGATTGAATTGTCGAATTCAGCCCGGTGCTAGAATGCTCTTTTCCATATCATAGGCAAATAGAGGCGCATCGGCAAATCCAGCCTCACCACGAGCAAGCCACCATCCCGTGCGGCGACAAAAGCTAGGCGATGCAGAGAGTCAATGGCCACATTGGTTGCTGTGCCTGGCAAGGGTACTGAGAGGACTAGGGCTTCGGGTGGCAAGGTGGGATCCTGGATGGAGAGCATGTGCAAGCCCGCTTTTTCCGCCGCGACATAGGCGTGCTGGCCATGGATGGTCACGTTAAGCGCGTTTCCGGGCAAGGTGATCGCGCCCACGATGTCTGGCTGCAAGGGATTGGAAATTTCAATGGCAAACAAGTCCTCCACACCAGAGGCAAGGTAGACATAATTCCCTTGCAGAGCGATGCCGGAGGCATAGCCAGGGGGGTCAAAGTGTTCGCCGATTTCGTGCGCTGCAGTGGGGTCGGCGACATAAACGACGCGCAAGCCCCATTCCCCGTCAGCGACATAGGCATAGTCGCCAGCTACTGCCACATCAACCGCCTGTCCCGGTGTGGGGACGCTGTTGATGAGCGATGGGGCAGCAGGATTGTAGACGGAGACAATCCAGAGGCCGCCTTCCTCCCCGGCGGCTACATAGGCGTAATGGTTTTGCAGGGCTATGCCGTTTGCCATGCCGGGGCCTGTGACAGCTTCCACTTCGAGCAAGCGACTGGGATCGGCTATGGAGAGGATGCGCAAGCCTCCTTCTTCATCCGCTACGTAGAGATAAGGTTCGGACAGCGCTAGGCTGACGGCATTGCCCGGAGTATCCCAAGTATCGAGCAGGGTGAGCTGACCATTGGCGTAGGAAAAGGAATGTACCCCTGCTGTCCCGTTGGCAACGAAAACGTACTGGCCATGAAGGGCGACATCGCAAGCATCGCTGAGGAGAGAATACGTGTCCGTGAGCGTGGGTTGGAGCGGATCGGCAGTATGAATGGTGTGTATGCCGCCGGAGCCATCGGCGAGGAAGACATGCTTATCGTGGGCGGCAAGGGCGGTGGCAAAGCCTGGGGTGGGGCAATTTCCAATCTCTGCAGGTGCATCTGGTCTGTCTACCGCAATGACACGCAAGCCTCCTTCCCGTGCTGCTAGGTAGACATGGGTTGGGCCAATGGCCGGGTCAAAGGGGGCGATGGCCACTCCCTCCGCAACTCCTGCCGCGATGGGTGTTGCGCCGAGCAGAGTAGGATGAGCAGGATCCGCCAGGGAGAGGATTTGCAGCCCGTCTTCGCCAGCAGCGAGGTAGGCACATCCGGCAGCGATCGCCACGTCCAGGACTTCAGCCGTCTGCGTGTAGACGGCAGTTTGCTCTGGGTGGAGCGGGTCAGCCAGGGAGAGGATATAGAGGCCACTCCGTCCGTCAGCGACATAAGCATAGGAGTTGACAATCTCAATATCAAGCGCTTCACCTAGAGTAGGGACAGAGCCCACCAGGGCGGGCTGGGTCGGGTCGTGGATGTCCAGCACGTGCACATTGCCCTCGGCATCGCCGACATAGGCATAGCCATTGGTGATCGCTACGGATTGGGCAGCGCCAAGCTTATCCCTGGCGCCGATCTCCAAAGGTGCCGCTGGGTTCGCCAAGGACACGATACGCAAGCCTGCCGAAGTGGCAGCAACGTACGCGTGATCTCCCACGACTGCTATACCACGCACAATATCGCCAAGGTAGAGGCTCCCCAGTGGGGCCAGGCCTGAAGCTGCTGTAGAGAAGAGCATCAAGTTAGGGCCCAGGCCGGCGCATATCAACTCGTCTGTGACGGCGATGGCATAGCTGGCGCCGCCCAATTGGGCGACGATGCGTGTGGGAGCCTGAGCGGAGGCAGCAGGCGTAAGGAGAAGGGCTAGGAGTGCGAGAGCGAGGATCAAGCGGGTAGCTGGATGACGGTGAGAAGACCTTGTCATGGTTTCTTAACCTCCATAGGTATGCGAAGCAGTATCATGTGACTTACTACTTGCTTGGCAGTCTTCTGAATCTATGCCTGCCTGGTTCAACAACAACAAAGGCTCGGCGTAAATCAGGTTCAGGATGCTCCTCCAAGACTTTAGCTAGCTCCCGATGTACGGCTTCTTGTGTTGAAGGCAAGATGCGAAGATAAATGACCCCTGTGCCCAAACCTTGGACAAAGACGAGATTGCCAAAATCCCGATCTCGCGTAACCAAAACGCGTTGCTGTTCTCGAGCCGACTGGAGTAGTTCCAGATCGCTTGCCCGCGAGAGGCCAATGGCTGCGACCGTCAATACGTCATGGCCCAAATCGCTCAAAAAACGTGCCGTTACTGCATAAACATCTTGATCCAAAAGGAATTTCATGCTTGGGCTACCACAACATGAATATCTTCGGCTGCCATGACCTCGATAGCGTATTGAATGCAGGCACGAATGTCCTCAATGTCCAGATCAGGGTAATAATCCCGAATGATTTGCTCAAACGGGATTCCTTCGCGAACTAGTTCGAGAACGCTCTGGACAGGAATTCGTGTGCCCGCCACACATGGTTTTCCGAAGTGTATGTTGGGGTTGACTTCAATCCTTCCTTTCATTTGCGACCTCCTTCTGTTCAGGCAAATTTTATCCTTGGGACTAGCAATCGGTAGTTTCACGCGCTTGCCAATGGTGATTCGATTCTTTGCCGCACAAAGCAATATAGGCAAGCATCTCATGGATATTTCGTTCTCCTTATTACTGTAACGCAAATCAGTAAAGGAGTCAATTTGAGCACATGACACAGAGGCCAGGTTCCTTGTTGGGAACCTGGCCTCTGACTCCGCTTATTCCACGGTGAACACAAGGCCGTCGCTGCGGCCAAAGACTTCGGGGAAGTACATTTCGTAGGCAACGCTGGGCATGGTCAGGAAACGGCCAGGGATGCTAGCGCGGATGAGGTAGATGTATTCGTAGGTGCCCTTGGACAGGTAGGTAGCAAAGAGGGCGACCTTCTCATCGCGCAGATCGCTCCCGGTAAAGTACCACCAATAGGGCGGCAACCAGCCCTTTTCTTCGCCCTCTAGGGTTGGTTCCTGATAGGCGGCACTGGTGGTTTTCAGGCTGATGTCCAGCGCCTCACAGCCGGCCGGCAACGGGTCTTCTACGACCAGGTAGTGCAGGTCATTGGGAGCGATAATGGTGAGCTTGACGCGGATGACGTCGCCAACCTTCGCTGTGGTAATGGGTTGATCCGGCTTGTCCAGGAGCGTGTACTGCCTGGAGACGATCACGCCACGGTTGAGGGCTTTGACGTCCTCCACGGGCAGGAAGTAGCGCAGGTAGAGGGCATAGTACAGTTGTCCGCGCCCAGTCTGCGGTGCACGTGTTATCCTCTCCAGCACGATGCGGTTGCTCTCCTCACGGAGCAGATCGCGCACTGCCACCATCAGCTTGCGCGTCTGGCCCACATCCTGCGCAGTTACGGTGCCCTGGCCCAGCCTCTTGCCGTTCACGACGACTTGGTAGTCATAGTCGGCTTGCAGTTCACCGGTGGCGGCCATAAAGTCAGTCAAAGACATGATCGCCCAAGCGGTCTCCTGCGTGGTCTCCCAATGGCCTTCCCTGCGCACCGCCATCAGCCAGCGCACGATGTTCGGGATGAGCGCATTGGTGGGGTCAGTGCGCAGCAGTGCTTCCAGGACGATGGCGGTAGTGCGTACGTCCGTATTCATCGTCCAGTAGTCTACTTGTTCTTCCTCCCAATGCGCGCCGGTGGCGCTCAGGATGGCAGCATTGGTCAGTTCGCTGAGCAAGGTCTTGACGCGGCTCTCTTCCTTTGGCTCCAAGAGGCGCAATGCCATGAGCAGGTAGGCTTTGGCATAGTTATCCAAGTTTGTCCGCTTGCCGAAGAGGGCAATGGTGCGCCCCAGGTCGCCCTGGCCGTATTCTGCCAGGACGTAGAGGACGAAGGCGCGCGTATTGAGGCCGTATTGGCGTTCGATATACGTGGAATCCAGGGTACCCAGCAGGTACTTGGCGGCGCGCTCCATGACCTTGCTGTCCACAGCAAAGCCGGCGCGGGCGGCTTCGTTCATGCCCAGCAGGACATAGGCGGAAATGAAGGGGTTGCTGTCATCGGCAAGCCACCAGCCCCATCCGCCATCGTAATGCTGCAAGGCATAGATGCGCTGCAAGCCGAGGCTGACATACTGAGGCACTTTGGCTTCCAGTTCGGCGTTGGTGATGCCCAACTTCTTCAGGGCGCGGTAGGTGATGACGTTGGGCAGGAAGCGACTGACCGTCTGCTCGATGCAGTCGTAGGGGTAGGTCTCTAGATAGGTGAGGCTGTCGCGCATGCCGGCTGCCAGGGAAGGATCGAGCTGCACGGTCAGCTCGCCCTGGGTGGGGTCGAGGCGCTCGGGCAGGAGCACGGTTTCCACACGGGCTTCGCCGGCGGGCACCTGGCCGGCTGTGGCGACGACTTCGGGAGTGCTATAGTGATAGACGGGCAAAGTCAGTTGCAGGGCATCGCTCAAGCCACCGCTGACTACGCGCCAGGTGAGCACGACGGATTTGCTTGCGGTTACGCGCACGGGCCAGGTGACGCTCTGCGTGCCATGCGCTGGCACCTGAACGCGCTGCGAGGCATTCTCAATAGCAACCCCTTCGCCCTCTAGAGAGACGTCCACGGTTAATGCCTGAGCTGTATTGTTGTGCACCACCCCGCCAAGCTGCGCCTGGTCGCCGAGGACGAAGAAGCGTGGGGCAACAGAGCGCACGAGCAAGTCTTTGCTGGTGATAATGTCTACGTTGCCATCGCCCACGAGTGTGTCGGCGGTGACCGCTTTGGCAGTGGCGCGCCAGGTGGTGAGGTTGTCGGGCAGGTCTACCGTTACCCTAGCGCGGCCCTGGGCGTCGGTACGCACCTCAGCATTCCAGTATGCCGTGTCGAGGAAGCGCTTGCGGATGGCATCCTCGAGGCCCGCTTCCCTCCCGCTACCACCCTTTCCGGTGGGTGGCTGTGTCTGCAGGCGGTAGCGATCTACGGAGATGGCGAGGGTGCTGCCGGTGCGCACGCCGAGGCCGCGTTTGCGGTAGAAGCTATCGAGCATCATGCCCTGACGGCTGTCGGTGAGGGCGATCACGGACAGGTCTACCAATTGCAGGGACAATTCTGCTTCCACACCGCGTCCGCGATAGTCTGTTGCTACAATATCAAAGGTTGCCTTTGAGGCGGGTTGGTAGGGTGTTTTCTTGTCCGGGACAATCTCCACTTTCAGTTCTTTTTCCTCGGTGGAAATGTCCAAATTTACATAACCGACACGGTAGGAGGGCACGGGGTTGGTGGCATCCACCCCCTTGACGATGACTATCGAAATGTAGGCATTGGGGGCGTACTCGGACAGGATGGGTATCTCAACCTGCTCGCTGTTGCTGCTCAGGGTAAGCAGACGATGGCTGAGGATGTGCCCCCGTTCGACGGTCAGCAAAGCTTGGACCTTGCCCTGGAAAGGCGAGGGGATGAGGATGCGCGCTGTCTCTCCGGGACGGTAGGATTTCTTGTCGGTGACCAACTCGATGCGATCGTTGTTCTCCATGCGCCAGGGGATGAAAGCGCCGCTGCTGACCCAGATATAGGTAGAGGCGCGGATTTCGTTCTCGCGCTGGTCACGGGCGAAGGCGCGCACGCGGTAGGCACCGCCTTTGTCCGGTGTGAAGGAGATGATGGCAGTGCCTGCGGCGTCTGTCGTTGCCGTAACCGTGTAGACGGGCGTTTCCTCCAGCTTCCATTCCCAGTAAAAGCGGCCGTCATCGGCTTGCGTCTGTACGTTGTACCACTTTTCTTCGAGGAAGACCACGGTGAGCGGGACATAAGGCACCGGTTCGCTCTTGGGGTTGACCGTGATGGCTTTGATCTTGCTCTCGCGACCAGTGTAGCCAATATATTCCAGTGGCGCCAGGCCGATGTAGAAAAGGCCCTTGTGCACAATTACGCTGTTACGGTTGCTGACCTCTTGGTTGCTCGGATCGGTCACGGATGCCTCGATGGTGAATACCTGACTGTTCTTCCGCTTGGCAATGTCCGCTGGGATTTTGAGGGTGAGGTGTCCCTCGCTGTTTGTGGTGCCTTGCCCCATAGTGACCAGTTCGCCGTAGAAGGTTTGTTTCCCACGCGATTCGTAATCAGGATCGGTAAAGTCGTAGTATCCCTCGCCGGTCCACTGGAAGTAGTAATCCTGGCTCATCAGCCGCCAAGTGACCTTGGCATTGGCGACAGGCCCACCGAAGTAGTAGCTGGCAGCAACATCCACGGTGATTTCGTCGCCCTGGACATACTCATCTCTATCAGGAGTTACCGCGATCATGAACTCTGGCTTGCGGTACTCAGCTACTTGGAAGCCGGTGCTAAAGATTTGTTCTCCTAGTTGGGCATTGAGGTAGTAATAGCCCAGGCTGGCGTCCTCACTGAGCTTTAGTTCGCCGTGTAGGGTGCCCATGTCGTTCAGAGCATGGTCGGAGCGGTAGATTTCTTTGCCCTCATCATCGAATACGACTACCGAAACGCTCTTGACGTCTGTGGGCAGGCTGTAGCGGGCATCGTCATCGTGGCGCACAACGCCCTTGAAATAGACCGTCTGGCCAGGGCGGTAGATGGAGCGGTCGGTGTAGACGTAGACGTGATATGGTTGTGCATAGTCTTCAGTGGGGAGGTTGAACTGCCAGGGAGAGATGCCGCTCGACCAATCAGTGGAGGCAGCCGCTGGCGCTTCATCTGAGCCAACGATAGCTAGGATGGGCTTCCAGGAGTCAAGGGGTTTCTCCAAGGTGAGTGCTGAGAACAGGACGCCGTCCTTGTCTGTGCGTCCCAATGCCAGGACCTGCCCTTCTGGGCCAAAGATGGCGACATCCAAGCCAGGCACGGGTTTGCCGCTGTCCAAGTCGGTCACCCAGACCAAGGCTTCCTTTGCGGCTACTTTGAGCAGCACGTTGGTGTAGGAGACCACCAACATGTGGCGCGCTGGCTCGCGCACGCCTGGGGCGCGTACTTCCAGATAGTAGAATCCTGGCAGGAGCGGGCTCTTGTTGTCAGCAGCAAGCGGGACAACGGTTGCCTGATAGGTATTGAGTTCGGACTCGACTTTTCTCGTCCACTTGCGGATCAGGTTCGCTGGCTTGGGCGTGTACTTTTCCCAGCGATCCCACCATTGGTCGCTGTTCAGGAGGATGAAATCGGCTCTGTCCAGGCGATACAGGGCTAGGTCGAGTTCGGAGACGTTGATGTGTTGCACATAAATGGCAGTGGTGGTATAGGCGTTATACGTGCCCACGCGATCCATGGGGAAATAGACCGCAGGCGGCAGGGCTTTGGTGGTGAAAACAATACGGTAGGGCTGGCCCAGCTTGTGGCCGTAGCGCCCCTCCATATCAGCGCCGAAGGTGATGGTGTAGGTGGTCGAAGGTTTTGCGCCAAAGGAGAGGTAGAGCTGCGTATCGGCATTCCACCAGGAGGTGTAGACTTCGGTTGGCTTGGGCAGGATAGTCAGGTTAGGCAGCAGTGAGTCGCGGTTCATGGGGCTGCTGAAGGTTACTTCCAGGCTGGTATAGGGTTCGGCGTCTTGGGCGCCGTTTGCTGGTGTAGTGCGCACGATGCGCGGCGCCGGGATGGTGCGGAAGCGCCACTCAAACCACTGCGCCATGCCCTCTCCACCGATGCTGGCGCGGGCGCCAGGGGCGATGGACAAGACATACCCGGTATCCAGTTGGAGCGAGATAGACGGTGTAAAGCCCACCGTCTTGCCATCCCATTGGAAGGTGCCGGGTATCGGGTTGCCGCCCCTGGCTGGCTGCAGGGTGAGGCGTTGTTCCACGGAAGGATGATCCATGAGCATATTGAAGGTGACGCTGATGGTCGGAGAAAGGCCGATATATTCCTCGGGATCGCTTGTCCTGACCCCGGTTACCGCAGGCAGTGCGGTGGTGAATTTCCAGGTGTAGGGTTCGGACATCACGGCATCGGTGATGTCCGCCAGGCGCTCTGGGTCTACTGTTACCTGGTAGGTAGTGCCAGGGAGGAAGCCAGGTGAGGCTTTGAAGGTGTAGATGGATGTATTGAGCCACTTGCCCTCGCCGCTGACAGGCGGGGCAAAGCGCAGTGGTTGACGCAGGGCAAAGCCGGTTTGGGATTGGATGTCGCTCAGGGGCACGACCGGGCGGTTGAACATCACAGTGAGGGTAGTATCAGGTGCGACATCCACCGTGCCGTCTGCAGGCTGCACGGTAGCCACTTCCAGGTAGCCCTCGGTGCTGAACTTGAAGCTGAAGGTATCGGCCAGGGGCAATCCTGCCGCACTGCGCGCGGTGGGTTCCAGGGTTACGCGGTAGGATGTGGCGCGGGCAAAGCCTTCTGCAGCGGGCGTGAAGAAAAGCCTGGTGCCTTCCCAGCGGAAGTTGCCCTTCACCTCTGGCGAGATGCGGAAGGCTTTTTCCACTGAGGGCGGGTCCATGGGCTGGTCGAAGACGAGGACAAGCGGTGCTTTGATGTCATGTTCCTGGCCCCGCTCTGGCGAGCGCGCAATGACCTTTGGGGGCTGTGGCGGCAGTGGCGTGAAAGTCGGAGCGGGGGTTGCCGTTGGTTGGGGTGCCCCACAAGCCGTGGCGGCAAGCAAGAGCAGGATGCCCAGCAAAGGCAAGACAAAGAGAAGCACAAGATCGCGGCGCATACGTTTCCCTCCCCAAATGATATAGATGATTACAAAACAGGTTTGTAGTGCGCAGTTTACTGCGCTTTTAGCGCTGAAGCGCAAGTTTGTAGTGCGCAGTTTACTGCGCCTTTAGCGCTAAAGCGCTTACTACAAACGACGAGCATTTCACGCGCTTCTAATGGAAATAGAGCGCATTGCTCTCTTTGGCATCGCGTCTGGGCACGCTCTACAATATAGACGAAACAAATGCCTCGATAGTTCCCGAAATTATTGTCCCAATGCCCCAACGCAGCACCCGGGCTGGGCTTACGCTTCGTTGAGTTCGCTGATGAGGCGCAAGCCGTCCAGGGTGAGCCAGGGGTCTACGGCGTCAATTTCACGGATGAGCGGAGCCAGGACGCTGCTCAAGCCGCCGGTGGCGATGACTTTTGCTTCTCCCCCCAGTTCGTCCTTGATGCGGTGCAGGAGCTCTTTCACCAGCCCCACGTAGCCGAAGATGAGCCCCGATTGCATGGAGTGGACGGTGTTCTTGCCAATGGCAGCCGGAGGCGGGACAAGGGCGACACGCGGCAATTGGGCAGTGTGAGCGGCGAGTGCTTCGGCAGCAACGCCCAAGCCCAGGGCAATGGCAACGCCCAGGAAGTCGCCTTCCTTGGACACAGCGCTGAAGGTCGTGGCGGTGCCAAAGTCTACGACAAT
>JBMFPM010000001.1:0-10634 GCA_049969135.1 Anaerolineae bacterium | reverse complement strand
ACAGACAGTGCGGAAGCGGTGATAGGCAGCCACGGCATCAGCCACCAGGTCGGCGCCCAATTCGGGTGGGTTGTCAATGCGGATGCGCAGGCCGGTGCGCACCCCTGGTCCCACGACAAGGGGTTCAATCCCAAGGTGCTGTCGGAATAGCTCGCGGAAGACAACAGTCAGCGGAGGTACGACGCTAGCCATGACAACGCGCTTGATCGCCGACCATTGATAGCCGCTCTCACGTAACAGCGCTTTGAGCAGGATGGCGTATTCATCGGGCATTTGGTCACGGACAGTGCGCACCCGCCACTGCGCAAGCCATCGGCTCTTGTCCCACAGCCCGAGGACCACATTGGTATTACCTACATCCACGCATAGCAGCATGGGAGCTCTCCTCTCTGCTTTTGGTTTCGGCACCGCTGGTTATACCGTAGAGCCACGGCGTCCGCTCTCGATGCGCTTCCAAGCCGCGACCACGGCTAGGGTAATGATCGCTGCCACGACCGCTTCGGGCAAGCCGTTGCTCACGGCGATAGTGCCAATGAGCGGCCAGGGCAGGAAGCGATACAGGCCAAGGACGCCCAGTACCAGAATGGTGTTGGTGAGGCTGCCGACTACCCCAGAAACAGCCAAAGACAGCGCCTCATTGGTGCCTTTGAGTGCCCTATACACCAACCAAGCCATTGGGCCGATGAACAAGCGCGGGACAATGGATACCAAGGGGTTGGTAAACCATACATCGGCCGGGCCAGTGGGAGCAATGGCGGCTTGCAGCAGGCTGAACGCTCCAAAGATGAATCCAATCACTAGCCCAACCAACGGCCCCTCCAGGACTGCGCCGATAATGACCGGCACGTGCATGATGGTCAGCGCAGCCCCAGCTACCCAGGGGATGAATCCCAGATGGGATGCACCCAGGAAGATAGAAATGGCACCCATGACACCTGTGATGACGATCTTGCGCACTGTAGTGCTCATGTTAATTCCCTCCTTCATTGGTTATGGTCTATCAGCCTGCGGCGATCCACTGCCACAGGAGTTGGTCTATATGCATGGCGTGCAATGTCAGGGTGAATGCTGCAAGTGCGAGAGCGATACATAGTGCAAGGTAATCTGCGCTGCGAGCCTGCAGGTGGATGAGGTGCGTGCGTCCTTTGCCACCCAGATAGCAGCGTGCCTCCATTGCTTCGATGAGGTGATCGGCTCTGCGCAGGCTTACCAAGAACAAGGGCACTAGCAATGGGAGCATCCGGCGTGTACGCTGGACAAAATTGAGCCGTCCGCGGCCGAAATCAGCGCCTCGTGAAGCCTGGGCTTTCATCAGGCGCTCAGCTTCCTCGGCAACAATGGGCAGGAAGCGCAGGGCAATATTCACCGCAAGGGCAAACTCGTGTGCGGGAATCCCCAGCTTCTGCCAAGGGCTGAGCAGGTACTCGATGCCGTGGGTCAGCTCAGTGGTAGTGGTTGAGAACGAGAAGAGGCCGAGTCCCAGCACCAGGATCGAAAAGCGCGCAACGAGCAGGATGCCAGCCACAAGGCTGCGATCGGTCATCGTGAGGATGGTCCAGCGCCAAAGGACTGTAGCGTGGGATGAATATTGCGGGATGGCAAAGACCTGCAGCAGGGCAAGCAGCAGCAGGTAAGGGAGCATGGAACGCAGCCCGGATAGGGCAAAACGCAGCGGAATCCGCGCCCAAGCCAGCCCCACCAGCACGGCTACGAGTAGAACGAGCATGCCTACTAGGCTCTGGCAAACTACGGCTACAGTGATCAAGAGCAAGCCCATGAGCAGTTTGACCCGTGGGTCTAAACGGTGCAATATGGAACCTGTAGGCAGGTATTGCCCGATCGTCACACGTCCCAGGAATTCGAACTCAGTGGATGCGGCCATAGAGCAATCCCTCGATTTCGCATACTGCTTCGTCTATGTTCAGTGCACTGGTTGATACTGGGAATCCATATCTGTGCAGTTGAAGCATAATTTCCGTTGCCACAGGGACGGCTAAGCCGTGTTGCGTCAGTAGTTCGTGTTCTGCGAACACTTCCTGCGGGGAACCGCGTAGCACAATGCGCCCCTCCACAAGCACATAGACCCGATTAGCTAGTTCGGCGATGTCTTCCATATTGTGCGAAGCCAATACAACGGCTCGTTCTGGTTGCGCGCGCCATTGGGCAAGGATGCGCAGGATTTCCCGTCGCCCTTGTGGATCGAGGCCAGCGGTAGGTTCGTCCAGGACGAGCACTTGAGGATCGAGAGCGAGCACGCCAGCCAGAGCCAAACGTCGCCTTTCACCTTGGCTAAGTTCGGTGATCAATCGGTCTTTGTAGGCAAAAGGCAATCCAACCATTTCCATCGCTTGACGCACCCGCTCGCGAACCTGATCTGGGGGCAATCCCAGGTTGCGCGGCCCGTAGGCGACATCGTCCCCGGCGTAGCGCTCAAATAGCTGATCCTCCGGGTTTTGAAATACCAAGCCAATGCGCTGCCGAATGGCGCGTATATCTATGCCTGGATCGGCCAGGGAAATGCCGGTGACAAGCACTTGGCCTTGTTGCGGTCGCAGCAATCCGTTCATATGTTGCAGCAGGGTGGATTTCCCTGAACCCGTTGGACCTACGATGCCCACTGTTTCACCCGGATATACCTGGAGGTCAACGCCGCGCAGTGATTTTGTCTCCAGGGGCGTACCTGGCAGGTAGGTATGTGTCAAGCCCCGTATGTCAATCAGTGGTTGAGCAGGTGTAGTCATCTCTTTGCCCCCATAGCTGGTTCAGAGCGGGATGCGAGCGGTTGCTGAAGGTGCACCGCCAGGGCTTTCGCTAACTCAGTCACGGTCAGGACGTCGGTGGGGAAATCTCGCACGACAGCCGCTATCCTATGCGCCATGCGTGTTGGGTAAGGGATATCCAACTGCAGCGCACGTAGTGTCTCCTCTTGGGCAAAGATGGAGCGTGGATGACCTTGCATGACGATGCGTCCTTCTGATAGCACCACCACACGCTGTGCTTGAGCTGCTTCAGCCATGTTGTGGGTCGCAGAAACAATGGTCATGCCATTGTCATGTAGCTGATGCAGGATTTCCTGCACCTGCTTTTGTCCAGCGGGGTCAAGCATTACGGTGGCTTCATCCAGGACGAGACAACGGGGTTGCATGGCTAGGGCGGCAGCGATCGCCAGCCGTTGTTTTTGACCGTCTGAGAGCAGTCGTGAGGCACGATGGCGTAATTCCGTTAGCCCAATCGCAGCCAAAGCCCAATCCACGCGCTGGCTCAACTCGTCTTCGGGAACGCCAAGGTTCTCTGGGCCGAAGGCAACATCCTCTTCCACGATGCTCGCAACAATCTGGTCATCAGGGACCTGGAAGACCATGCCCACTGTGCTGCGGATATCGCGGAGGTGGGTTGTGTCCCGTGTGTTCCATCCTTGTACCCAGACATTTCCCAGGGTAGGCAAAAGGAGGGCATTGAAATGGCGGAGCAAAGTGGATTTGCCGGAGCCATTCGCGCCAATAATCGCGACATACTCGCCGGCGGCGATAGTGAGGTCAATACCGCGCAGGGCGGGGATAGATCTTTGGGTCCCAGCCTGATACGTGTAGTGCAGGCCCTCTACTCGTATGAGAGGCTCTTCAGCCTTGGTCAACATAACCTCCGGGCGGGAAGAACAGCGATGTCCTTCCCCAAGTGTCTCGGTCGCGAAGCGATCCAAGCGATTTTATTATAGCATAGAGTTGGTAATTTGACAAATGTGCCTATAAGCGATGGTGCGTAGTGGCGCGCAAGGCTCTGGCATAAAGTGGCAGATGGGATGGGTATCTAGGGCGGGCATCTTATCTCGGTAAGGAGAATTCTGTGGTATACTTACGAAGCAAGATATTGCATGATCGAAGCTGACAGAATGGAGGAGTAGGACAATGGGCAATTTAGCAATGGATATCCAGAGAGCATGGGTTGGCTCTGGGGATGTGGCGATTTTCTGGCTAGGTGGAGCAGGGTTTGCCTTCAAAACGGCTGCTGGTAAAATTATTTTCATTGATCCCTATCTCTCGGATTGCTTGGATCACCGTTATTCCTGGAGACGATTGCCCTTGTCTCCTATCCCCTTTGGACCTGACGAAGTAGAGCCGGATCTAGTGTTGGTAACCCATGCCCATGATGATCACCTGGATCCAGAGACAATTCCTGCCCTGGCAATGGCAAGCCAGGCAGTGTTTGCGGGGCCGGCTCGTTGTGCTTCCGCCATGCGAGAATGGGGCATACCGGGCGAACGGGTAGTGGAAATGAACCGGGGCGAGAGCTGCCTCATTGGGGGCATACGTGTCTCGGCAGTCTTTGCCCATCACATATCCCCGGCAGGAGGTGAGACTCCGGATGCTGTTGGCTTTGTCCTTGATTTGGACGGGATAGTAATCTATCACACGGGCGATACGCTATACCACTCTGATTTGCAGGCTGTGCGGGCGTTGCAGCCGCAAGTTATGCTTGCCTGCATCAATGGGCAATACGGGAATATGAATGCGGATGAGGCGGCGCAACTGACTCATGAGATCGAGCCAGCGGTGGTCATTCCCATGCACTGGGGATTGGTTGCAGAGAACACGGTAGATCCCGCGCGTTTTATAGCCGCTTTAGGCCGCACTGGAAGTCGGGCGCGGCCGGTGGTGCTGGCGCCTGGGGAAGTGTATGTCTATCGAGGCTATGCGGGGCTGTCCATGAGGTGATATGGAGTTCGTAAGTTTGACAAATTGGTCAAATTGTGTATCATGTATGCCTGAAAATTTCTGAACTATTTTGAACTCCAGATAGTACAAATTACTGTGATGCAATTCGCTACCATGGATGGTGGCCTAACCCCGATGGTGGTGTACCTCCAATTAGTATACCTTTAGCAATTTGAGATGTCCTTGGAAACAATAGTAGAGATTCCCCAGTTGATTTGAATCTCACAGGAAGGAGGTGGTTGATAGGGAGTTCTATTATCAGTCAACCGGTACAATTCCGAGATAAGCTACTAAATAATTGCAAAAGGAGGAGGAGAGATGTCACATAAGAAAATATCGATGTTACTGGCTGTATTGTTAATAACAGCTTTGCTAGCTGGCTGTGCACAACCCCAACCAACCCCAACGCCAGCGCCTCAACCAACCAAGGCAGAAGCTACTGCGGCTCCCCAACCTACTACGCCACCCCCTACTGCACCACCAGCCAAGAAGTACAAAGTGGCTCTAGTGTGCGGCTTGTTAGGCGACCGTTCTTTCCTTGACTCAGCTGCCCGCGGTATCCAGTGGGCACAGGAACGCCTACCCAATGTGGAGACCAAGATTGTAGAGAATGCTGATGTGAGCGAACAGCAACTCGCTGCCCGAGCCATGGCTGAACAGGGCTACGACCTGGTCATCACGATTGGTTACGGCTCCGCAGACTGGACCACCGAAATTGCAAACGCTTATCCAGATACTAGATTTGCTCTCGTAGATGCCGCACTGAAATGCCCCAATTGCACTGGCTTGATTTTCCGTGAGCACGATGGCTCTTTTACTGTAGGTATGGTAGCCGCTATGCTCACCAAGACGGGCAAAGTCGGTTATGTCGGTGGCATGGATGTGCCTTTACTGCGCCGCTTTGAGCAGGGCTATATCCAGGGTGTCAAGTACGTCAACCCCAATATTGAGGTTGTCTCCGGCTGGGTTGGCGCATTCAATGATCCCACGAAAGGCAAAGAGTTAGCTCTTACTCAGTATCAGGAAGGCGTAGACATCATCTATGCGGCTGCCGGCAAGAGTGGAGAAGGTGTGATTGCCGCTTCCAAGGAGCAGGGCAAGTTCTCTATCGGAGTCGACTCGGATCAGTGCTACATTGCACCTGGCAATGTCATCTGCTCTATGATGAAGATGGTGGATGTGGCAGTATTTGATGCCATCAAATCGCTAACCGAGGGCAAGTTAGAACCCGGCAACCGCGTCTACGGTCTTCAGGAGGACGCCGTTGGTATGTGCTACCTCTATGGCATTGACACGTATTTCCTGGACAACGGTCCCAAAGATATGGCTGAGAAAATGAAGAATGAGGTTATCCCTGCAGTAAAGAAAGCAGTGGAGAAAATCAAGGCTGGCGAGTTCTGCGTTGTCGATGCTATGGGTGTATATCCTTGTGACAAGCCAGCACCGGAAGGTGGGATGGGCCAGTAGTCGCTTATTGTTTGTTGTAAGGAGAGCAGCCTAGTGCTGCTCTCCTTTTCTAAATCAGACTAATGAGTTAGGAGGCCTAGCAGTGGTCGCTGTAGTTGAGATGGAGGGCATCTGTAAGACATTTCCGGGTGTAATAGCCAATGACCACGTTAATCTGAGTGTGGAAGAAGGGGAAATCCACGCCATTATCGGAGAGAACGGTGCTGGCAAAACCACTTTGATGAACATACTGTATGGCCTTTACCTTCCTGATGCGGGGACCATCAAAATCCGCGGCAAGCCGGTGCACATTACTAAGAACGCTGATGCCATTCGTTTGGGTATCGGCATGGTTCATCAGAGTTTCAAGCTGGTGCCTTCTTTTACCGTTGCAGAGAATATTACCCTGGGAGCTGAACCGCGCAGAGGGATTCTGTTAGATAAAAAAGCGGTGAGGGATAGCGTAATCGAAATCTCCAATCGATTTGGACTCAAGGTTGATCCAGATGCTCGTATCCGGGATCTTCCGGTGGGTGTACAACAGCGTGTGGAGATCCTGAAAACTCTCTACCGCAACGCAGATATCTTAATCCTCGATGAGCCTACCGCAGTGCTGACGCCCCAGGAAACGCGCGAATTATTCGGCGTTATCCGTTCGCTCGTAGCGGGTGGAAAGACAGTAATCTTTATCACCCACAAGCTTCGTGAAGTGATGGAAATCTCTGACCGTGTAACCGTTATGCGTGACGGTAAAGTTGTGGGTACCAAGAATACCAAAGATACTAATCCAGCCGAGTTAGCACGGATGATGGTCGGCCGAGAGGTATTACTGCGGGTTAAGAAAGGCCCTGCACGTCCAGGTCAAACGGTTTTACGGCTAGAGAACATCAAGGTGCGCGATGATCGCAATCTGATGGCTGTGCGCGGTATCAGCTTAGAAGTTCGCGCAGGAGAAATTCTGGGGGTTGCTGGCGTGGAAGGCAATGGGCAAAGGGAACTGGTAGAGGCCATTATTGGATTGCGCCCAGTGGTATCTGGTAAGATATACATCAATGGCAAAGATGTTACTCATTTATCTGTGCGTGAGAGACGCAACTCAGGCATATCCTGTATTCCCGAAGATCGCTATGTCCGTGGGTTAGCCTTGCCCGCTACAGTGGAGGAAAACCTAGTAGTGAATTGCTATTTCTGCCCACCTATGGCTAATGGTTTTGTTCTTAATCTAAACAATATCGGAGATTTTGCCAACAAAGCCATAAAAACTTTTGACATCCGTACTCTCGGCAAAGAAGTGCCAGCGTTTACGCTTTCAGGAGGCAACCTACAAAAGGTAGTCATTGCTCGCGAATTAAGCGCCAATCCAGCCCTTCTGATTGCTGCACAGCCTACCAGGGGCTTGGACGTGGGTAGTATCGAATTTGTGCACCAACGCATTGTGGACGCTCGTGATAATGGTGCGGCTGTCCTCTTAGTTTCTGCTGAATTGGAAGAAATCATGTCGCTAAGTGATCGCATTGCGGTTATCTACGAGGGCAAGATAATAGGCACTATTGATGCTGCTGAAGCCACTGAGGAAGGCCTTGGACTGTGGATGGCCGGCATAACTGGAGAAGAATCAACTAAGAAAGAAGAGGAAGAATCGCATGTCAAGAGCCAATGTAGCACAACGAGTTAGAATATCGCTCACTCGCTCGCTCAGCATTATCCTGAGCCTTCTGGCGGCTATTGTTGTCGGGTCGCTGCTCATGCTTTGGTACAAGCGGAATCCAGTGGAGATCTATTTCTTGTTGTTCAAGGGCGCCTTTGGCACACAGCGTAGCATATTTATCAGTCTGCAACGTGCCACACCTCTTATTTTCACTGCTCTTGGTGCTACTCTTGCTTTCAAAGCAGGAATATTCAATGTTGGTGTAGAAGGTCAGTTTTTCATTGGCGCTATCGCTGGTACCTATGTGGGCTATGCATTCAAGCTGCCAACAATTATCCACTTGCCGTTAGCCTTACTCACCGGCTTTCTAGCCGGGGCTTTGTGGGCTTTCATACCCGTGCTGATGCGGCAGAAGCTAGGAGTCAATGAGATCATTACTACAATTATGACCAACTATATTGCTACCTATTTGATTGCCTATCTTACAAACTATCCCATGCGTGAGTCGCCGATCACTGATCAGACGCCACCGGTTCAGAAGACAGCTGTTTTGCCGCAATTTGTAGAAATGACAGGTCATTTGGGTAAAGGGACACAGGCTCACGTGGGGATTTTCATTGCTATCGCAGCAGTGGCTGTTATGTATTTCATCCTAAAGCGCACCAAAATAGGTTACGAATGGCGCATGGTGGGCATGTCCTTTCCATTTTCTGAATTTGGAGGCATCAATCTCACCAGAGCCTTCATCACTGCCATGCTGGTTAGTGGAGGGCTCGCGGGGCTCGGGGGTTCGGTAGAAATCCTTGGAGTGTGGCGCAAGTACAAGAACAATTTTGCCACTGGATATGGTTTTCGTGGCAATCTAGCCGCTTTGTTAGGCCGACAGAACATTGTCGGCGCGGCGATTGCTGCTTTGTTCTACGGCAGCATGGAAGCAGGAGCAATGGGATTGGACTGGGCCGCTGGAGTTCCTCGACAACTCATTGACATCTTGGTCAACCTGATTATCTTTTTCATGGCTGCCGAAGGAATGTGGGATTTTGTTAAACGCATGAAATGGGTGCGCGCGGCTGAGTTGGTACGCCGCACTACTGGAGAATCGGAAGTATAAGGAGCAGCAAAATGGATGCAGCGACAGTCGCCAAGATCGTAGATATCCTTCAACGCTATGTTTTCAATGTAGCCAATATGCAAGGCATGCTGCGCCTGGCTACTCCCATCGCTTTGGCAGGCCTTTGTACTTTGATTACAGCACGTGCAGGTATTCTCAATATCGCTGGCGAAGGGATGATGCTTTTTGGATGCTGGTTTGCTGTGGCAGCGAGTTATTTCCTACACAGCGCACTGGCTGGAATAGCAGCAGCTATCCTCATTGGGCTAGTAATTGGGGGTATCTTTGCCCTGTTCTCGCTCAAATTCCGAGCCCATATCATTATTATGGGTATTGCCATTAATACTTTTGCTGTTGCCGCTACTATGTTCCTGACCAGGGCGGTATTCAAGCAGGCAGGAGCTTTTGCAGATCCGAGTATCCAAGGGCTAGACCCTATTCATATTCCGATCATCAAAGATATCCCCGTCATAGGGCCGATAATCAGTGGCTATAACATCATTGTATACCTCACTTGGTTCCTGATTGCGGCTACTGCCTTCTTTCTGTACAGAACTCCCTGGGGGTTGCATCTCCGAGCCGTAGGGGAGAACCCGCAAGCAGCTGAGACGCTAGGAATCAATGTTCCGCGTATCCGCTTTGCTGCGGTGATGGCGAGTGGTGTTTTCGCTGCCCTGGCTGGGGTTTACCTGTCGTTAGGGCACCTAAAAATGTACACGGATCAGATGTCCGCCGGCCGTGGATTCATTGGCATGGCGGTGAACACTTTTGCCCGAGGTGAGCCTATTGGAGTTTTCTTGGCTAGTCTGCTGTTTGGCTTGGTGGATACTATTGGTTGGCGACTGCAGGCTGAGCGCATCATGCCCGTATATTTCATTACTATGCTGCCTTACGTGGCTACATTGGTATCTCTGACTGTATTTGCTATTCAGCAACAACGGGCAAAGAGAGCCGCTATGTTCAGTAACACAGAGGAGGATTAGAACAATGGAGTTTCACATCAGATGCGACGCTGAAGATATAGCCCGCTACGTCTTTGTGCCAGGCGACCACGAAAGAGCAAAGAAAATTGCTGATCATTTCGACAACGCTCGTTTAGTCAGCGATAGCCGTGGCTATATGGTCTATACGGGAACCGTGGACGGCATTCGTATGACGGTATCGTCCACTGGTATGGGCGGACCGCAGATAGCCATCTGCGTCGAAGAGCTAGCCCACCTGGGGGCAGATACTTTCATACGAGTAGGCTCTTGCGGCACATTCCAGGACCATGTTCAAGTAGGCGATCTGATCGTCCCCACCGGTGTCTATCGGGGTGGCGCGACCACTCACCGCTACCTGCCCCCAGCTTTTCCAGCAGTCCCTACCTGGCAAGTGCTTACTGCTCTGGTGGAAGCAGCCAAGAAGCGCGACATTAAAGTGCATATCGGCATTGGTTCAAGTTGGGACGCCTTCTACGCCCTTCCTGATCCGCCACTGTTGGAGAAACTTAAGAAAGCAGGAGTTTTAGCGGTGGAGATGGAATGCGATACGCTCTTCGTGATTGGTAGTTTCCGTGGATGGCGTACCGGAGCTATCCTGGCTAACGACGGTACCTCGACTGAAATCAAGCCCGCTTGGGGTGAAGAAGCCTTCCGCCGCGGGGAGGAACAGGAAATTCGGATCGCTATTGAGGCAATGAAGAGCATTGCCTTGACTGATCAGGCAACAGCAAAGT